>DATCRS010000572.1:0-10755 GCA_036568845.1 Devosia sp.
CAATCACCTCAAGCAGATCACCGCCTACTTCCCTGACGGCTTCATCGGCCTCGACTATCCGTCGGCGCAGCAGCTCTTCTCTTCGGGCATGGCGGGCATGTTCGGGGGCGGCTCGTACGAGCTTGCCAACTTCAAGAACCAGAACCCCGATATCGAGCTGGGCGTGTTCCCGGCGCCGGGCAAGACGGCCGAGGACGAAAAGCTCGTCGCCATCTACTACGACGGCGGCTACGCGGCCAACGCGGCCGGCAAGAACAAGGAAGCGGCGCTGAAATTCCTCAACTTCGTCGCCAGCCAGGAGTTCGGGCAGGCGTTCGCCAATACGCTCAACAACATCTCGACCGTGCCGGGCGTGACCTTCGACAACCCGCTGTTGCAGGAAGTGTCCGAGCTCAACAAGTCGTCGATCCCCTACCTCTTCCTCGTCCACTTCCGCTATGGCGAGCCCTCGGGCTCGGTGCTGGAACAGACGGAAGTCGCCAAGATGCTCGACAACAAGGCGACCCCGGAAGAGGTCGGAAAGGCCATCACCGAAGGCCTCGCCGCCTGGTACGAGCCCTTCAAGAAGTAGAGTGGTTCCACAGGTATGGCCGCCTTCGCCTCCCTCCCCCTTGATGGGAGGGAACGAGGGAGGGGGTTAGCAGCGAGCACGTTGCACGTGGCCCAACCCCCTCCCCAGCCCCTCCCCTCAAGGGGGAGGGGTGCGAGAGGCCGGTGGAGAACGAGGCACAATGCCAAAGCTGCGACTGGCAGGACGAGGCCTCTGGATCACGGCGCTGATTGCGCCGCCGCTCGCCTTTGTCGCGCTCTTCATCGTCTATCCGATCATCTCCGCCTTCGCCTACGCCTTCTTCGACTGGAAGGGGCTGGTGCGCGGCGAGTTCGTCTGGTTCGAGAATTTCCGCATCGTGCTGTTTGAGGCGCCCTATGCGGCCTGGACGCGCAACGCCTTCACCCACAACATCATCGTCTTCTTCGCGCTGATGGTGCTGCAGAACGGGGTCGGCTTCTTCCTCGCGTATGGCCTCTGGCGCGAACTGCCTGGGGCGCGCTTCCACCGCGTCGCGGTGTTCCTGCCGGTGGTGCTCTCCACCATCATCGTCGCTTATCTCTTCAAGCTCTTCCTTCACCCGCTGTTCGGCGTGGTGAACGTCAGTCTCAAGGCTATTGGCCTTCCCATGCTGGCGCAGCCCTGGCTGGGGCAGGATTCCACCGCGCTCTGGGCGCTGATCTTCGCCAATGCCTGGCACATGGTGGGCTTCCCCACGCTCGTCTTCCTCGCCGGAATGCAGCGCATCCCGTCCGAGATCCTCGACGCGGTGCGCATGGAGACGCGCAGCGAGTGGGTGAAGATCAAAAAGATCGTGTGGCCGCTGGTGGCGCCGAGTGCGACGGTGGTGTTCGTGCTGCTCTTCGTGGGTGCCTTCAACTGGTTCGAGCTGCCCTATATCATGGCCGGGCTCGACGGCTCGCCCTACGGCTCGACCGACGTGCTGGGGCTCTATTTCTACCGCACCGCCTTCGGCAACGTCTCCGGCGGGCAGCAGGACTTCGGCCTGGGCAGCGCGCTCGCGGTGCTGATCTTCCTCTTCATCGCCGTCATCGCGACGTTCATCACCGTGCGGCTGCGCGCGAGGGAAATCCAGATATGAGCGCCGAAGCCGCCACCACCTACTACGACCGCAAGGGCCTGATCGGCACGCTGGGGCGTGACGGGCTGATCCAGATCATCCTCGTCACCTCGACAATCGTCATGCTGGCGCCGATCGTGATCATGGTGTTTTCGGCCTTCAAATCGACGCCGGAAATCTTCAAGTCCCCATTCGGGCTGCCCGACTTTTCCAATGTCGGGAACTTCGTAAAGATTTGGACGCAGACCAATTTCGTCCGCTACCTGCTCAACTCCTTCATCGTCACCGGCGCCTCCATGGCGCTGATCCTGACGCTGGGGACGATGGCCGCCTATGCCATCGCGCGCTACGAATTCTTCGGCGCGACCTTCATCCTGATGTTCTTCCTCGCCGGCCTGACGCTGCCCCTAAAACTCGCGATCATCCCGCTTTTCATCCTGATGCGCGACCTCGGGGTGCTCAACAGCCAGCTGTCGTTGATCCTCGTCTATACGGCCATGGGCCTTCCCTCGACGGTCTTCATCATGACCGGCTTCATCCGCACCCTGCCCAACGAGCTCGAAGATGCGGCGCGCATGGATGGCGCCAGCGAAGCGCGCATCATGTGGTCGATCATGCTGCCGCTGGTGCGGCCGGCCATGGTGATCGCCGGCATCCAGAACGTGGTGCCGATCTGGAACGACTTCTTCTTCCCGCTGGTCTTCATCCAGAACGATGATTTGAAAACCCTGCCCCAAGGCCTCACCACCTTCATGGGTGAGTACACGACCGACTGGGGCGCGCTGTTCGCGGGCCTGACGCTGTCGGCGGCGCCGATCATCATCATCTACATCGTCCTCTCGCGGCAGTTCATCTCCGGCATGACCTCGGGAGCGATCAAGTGAATCTCGAGCGCGGCTCGCTCATCGTCTCGTGCCAGGCGCGCGAGGACAATCCGCTGCATGGCCCCATGTTCATGGGCGCGATGGCGCTCGCGGCGCGTGACGGCGGTGCCCGCGGCATCCGCGCCAACGGGCCGGAGGACGTGCGTGCGGTGAAGGCCGCCGGCCTGCCGGTGATCGGCATCCACAAGGTGTTTGCCGATGACGTGCCGGTCTACATCACGCCCACCATCGCAGCGGCAGATGCCCTGATCGATGCGGGAGCCGACATTGTGGCGCTGGATTGCACGCCGCGGCCCCGGCGGGGCGACGATCCGGCGGCGATCATCGCGCATATCCGGGCGCGCGGCCGCGAGAGCTTTGCCGATATCTCGACGGTCGAGGAAGGACTCGCGGCGGCCGCGATGGGCGCGACCTATGTGTCGACGACACTCTCGGGGTATACCAGCTACACCGAGCCAAAGCCCGATGGGCCTGACTTCGAGCTGATCCGCGCGCTGGCTGCGCGGACCGCGACCCCTGTTGTTGCCGAAGGACGATTTAACACGCCCGAGCTGGCGCGTGCGGCGATCGAGGCCGGTGCGTACGCCGTCGTAGTGGGGACGATGATCACCAACCCACGCGAGATCACCAGGGGCTTTGCGATGGCCGTCGCGGGAGCGGGGCGGTGAGCTATCTCGGCATCGATATCGGTGGCACCGCCTCGCGTTGGGTCGTGGCGGACGCAACCGGGACGATCCTCGGCCGGGGCTCGGCGCCCGGCGCGACCGGGCACATCTTCAATCCCGTCGAACGCGAGCGGCTGCAGGCGACGCTGACGAACATCGCCGAGAGTGTGCGCGTCCATGCACCGGATTCGGCGTTCCTCGGCGTCACCGGCCTCGGCGACAAGGTGCATGACGAGGCTCGCGCGATGATTCATGCGCTGTTCGGCATCGCGCCAGCCCGCATGGGCCTCACCGATGACATGGAGCTCGCCTATCGCGCGGTGTTCGCACCTGGTGCGGGGCACCTCGTTTCTGCCGGAACTGGATCGATCGGTCTACACCTCGCGGAGAATGGCGAGACCATCCGGGTCGGCGGCCGCGGGCTCCTCATCGACGATGGCGGATCGGGGACCTGGATCGCTCTCACTGCGCTCGACCAGCTCTATCGCCGCATCGACGAAACCGGCGGCCCGGCCGATGCAGCTACCCTCGCGGCCGAGCTCCATGCCGAGATGGGCGACGAGGGCTGGGACGCGACGCGCAGCTTCGTTTATGGCAGCGATCGCGGCAAGATCGGCACGCTGGCGCAGGCGGTGGCGAGAGCTGCCACCAAGGACGATCCCGTGGCCATTGCCATCCTGCAGCAGGCAGCGCTCGAACTGGCGCGGCTGGCGAAGGCGTTGATTTCCCGCGCCGGTGCCCTGCCCGTCGCCTTTGTCGGCGGCATCACCGCGTTGCATCCGCTGATCCGGCCGGCGCTGGAGACGGCACTCTCCGGATACACCGTCACCTTCCCGCAAGTCGACGCGGCGGCCTATGCGGCGCAGTATGCCCGCGAGCTTTTCGGACCACACCCATGAGCCAGACCACCGAATCCGCCTCCTCCCGTTTTTCGACCCTCGAAGACTGGTCGAGCGCCGACCTCGTCACCGGCATCCTCGAAGGACAGTTCTCGGCCATCGCGGCGGTGCAGGCGGCAACGCCGGCGCTGGTCGAGGCTATCGACCGCGGCGCCGAGCGGCTGGCACGGGGCGGACGGCTGGTCTATCTCGGCGCCGGCACCTCAGGCCGCATCGCCACGCAGGACGCGGCCGAACTGCCTCCCACCTTCAACTGGCCCTACGAGCGCGCCATCGCGCTGATGGCCGGCGGCCAGGGCGCCGTGTTCCACGCCGCTGAAGGGGCCGAGGACAGCGAGCAACTGGCCATCGAGGCGCTGGACGGCATCGAAGTCACGGAGAACGACGTGGTCATCGCCCTCGCTGCTTCCGGCCGCACGCCCTATGCCATCGGCGGGCTGGTGCATGCGCGCGGGAGGGGCGCGCTGACAATCGGCATCTTCAACAATCGCGGCGGCAAGCTGGGCGACGTAGCCGAGATCCCGATCCTTATCGACACCGGCCCCGAGATTCTGGCCGGCTCGACACGCATGAAGGCGGGCACGGCGCAGAAGGCAGCGCTCAACGTCATTTCCACCGGCGTAATGATCCGGCTCGGTTTCGTCTATCGCGGGCTGATGGTGGAGATGAAGCCGACCAATTCCAAGCTGCAGGACCGGGCCGCCAAGATGGTCGCGACCCTTGCCGACACCGACTACGCCACCGCCGAGAACACGCTGGCCGAAGCCGGCGGCGTCATCAAGCTCGCAACGGTGATGCTCTTGAAGTCGCTGGACCGCCCCGCGGCCGAGGCGGTGTTGGCGAAGGCCGGCGGCAACCTCCGCACAGCGCTCGCCGACTGATCCCGGACTACTACGGCCTACTTGCGCCCGTCGGCAGCCGCTCGGGCCTGTTGCCGCAGGGTCTCATTGCCCAACTCGAGGGCATCGAGAAGCTCGAGCATCTCGCGCCGGTAAACCGGCCAGAAGCCGGGGTCGTGCGCCGAGATGGTGCGGCTGTTGTCGATGAGATCGGCGAACTTGATGGTCTGCGCCTCGGCCGGGGCGGCAGCGAGGTGGTCGAGATCAAGCTTCTTGCGGATGCGGCGATTGCCGTCCGAGGGCTTCGAGACGTCGGTGAGCCAATCGACCAGCGTCGCGACGGGGTCGCCGAACGCGTGACTGATGGCATCGAGGCCCACCGGCGTATCCTCGACCACATCATGGAGTAGCGCCGCGGCAACCATCTCGGGCGTGTGCGGCACCGTCTTCACCAGTTCAGCCACGGCGATCGGGTGGACGATGTACGGCTCGCCGGTGTGCTTGCGGCGCTGATCGATGGACTCATGCGCGGCGCGGGCAAACTCCAGCGCCCGCTGTTCGAGACCCAGGTCATCCATCAGGCCGGCTGGCGCTCCGCTATACGTTCTGCGTCGTGCCGAACCTTCGGATTGTGGAGAAGGCCGTAGATGAGAACGCCGATCGCAAGGAAGAGCAGCACGAGGCCAGCGACGCTGTTGCCGGCGATGATGAATGAGTAGAGCGCCAGGATCAGCAGCAGCAGGTGGACGATGAACCACTTTACCAGGTTGAGGAAGCGATTGTAGGTCCGGGCGTGTGCGGCGTAGTCCATCGACGGGATGTCAGGCGCCGGGGTTTCGATCAGCGGATCGGCACTCTTGGGTTTACGGGCCATGGTCGTCACTCCTTGGTTGCAGGTTGCAGGTTCTTCCGAGCGGGGCCGTGCAGCACTTCGCCCTTGGCCGAGAAGATCGAGCCGTGGCAAGGGCAGTCCCAGGTGTGCGCGGCATTGTTCCAGGTCACTATACACCCTTTGTGCGTGCACTTGGCACTGAGCTCGGTCGTCTGCCCCTGGTCATCGCGCCAGACGGCGATCTCTTCGCCGTCGCGGTCGATGACTCCACCCTGCCCCTTCGCGATCGCCTCAACGCCATCGACCAGCGAGCGGCTCTCGCCGCCCTTGTTGAACTCTTTCGAGGCGGGTCTCGTAGGGTCGTAGAGGGTGCGCCACGGGTTGGCGCGGCCGAGTATCGTATCCGCTATCATCACGCCGCCGGCGGTGCCGTTGCTTATGCCCCAGGCATTGAAGCCCGTGGCGATATGAAAGCCCGCCGATCTCTCGGGATCCGGCTCGCCGATGAAGGGGATGCGATCCTCGGTATCGTAGTCCTCGTTGCACCAGGCGGCGATCGGCGCGGCCGAGGTGAGGCTGCGATTGATCCAGGCCTCGAGCTCGGCGAAGCCGGCGGCGACGTCGGCTTCGTGCCCGGTGTTGAATTTCCGGCCCAGCGCGATCAGCACGGGTCCGTCCGAACCTCGTCCGGTGCGCAGTGAATGCGCCGGCTCGTCGACGCCGAGGAACATGCCGTCGATCCGACCCGGTTCGATGGGGAAGGCCATGGCGGTGTGCATGCGGGGCTGCGTGCGGCGTGCCATGCCGACGGGGCTCTTGATGGGCAGGTTGGTCGCGACCACCACGTGCTCGGCGTGGACATTGCCCTTATCGGTCACCACCCGCCAGCGGCTCGCCGCTTCGACGAGACGAACGCGGCTCCGCTCGAAGATGCGGCCGCCCTTGGCCGCAACCGCGGCCGCCAGGGCGTCGAGATATTTCACGGGGTTGAACTGCGCCTGGCCATCCAGGCGGACGGCGCCGACGGTCGCGAAAGGCAGCGGAGCACGCTCCAGAAACTCAGCCGCGAAGCCGAGTGTCCGTGCGGCCTCGGCTTCGGCCCGGAGCTCGCCGACAAGCGCGTCGCTCTCGCTGTAGAGATAGGCAGGCCTGACGTCGAATTCGCAGGCGATGTCCAGCTCGTCGATCCAGCGCGCGATCTGCTCCATGCCCGCGCGGTTGGCATCGGCATAGAGCCTGGCCTGGTCGTGTCCGGCAGTGCGGATCAGCTCGTCGTAGATGAGGCCGTGCTGAGCCGTGATTTTCGCGGTGGAGCCGCCTGTCACCTGACGGCCAACCTCCATGGCCTCGACAACGATCACCTCGCGCCCGGCTTCGCAGAGGCGCAGCGCGATGGTGAGACCGACGATGCCGGCTCCGACGACGACCGTTTCGGCGTGGAGGGAGCTTTCCAACTCTGGATGGCGGACACCCTGCACGTCGAGGGTCCAGTAGGACCGGAGTGGCGACGGCAAGGCAGTCGGCATCGGGCGAAACTCCTCGGCAGGTTGCCGGAAGAACGCCGCACGGAACCATGGGTTCAACCAAGGGTTGAAACCACCGAGGGCGATATTCCAGACGTCCGGAGGTGCTGCATGACCCTCACGCTGATGAGCCCCGCCTTTGCCGACGGAGCCCCCATCCCGAACAAATATGCGCGGGACGGTGAAAACCTGTTCCCGCCGCTCAAATGGACCGGCGCGCCGGATGGGGCGAAAAGCTATGCGCTGGTGGTGGAGGACCCTGACGCGCCGAGCGGCACGTTCCGCCACTGCGCCATCTACAACGTCCCTGGGGACCGGACGGAGCTACCCCAAAGCGTCGACACCGCCCCCGAACCCGCCCTGCGGTTCGGCCGTAACGACTTCGGCGGCGAGGCCTATGACGGCCCGCAGCCTCCGGTCGGCCATGGTGTGCACCACTATCACTTCCGCCTCGCGGCGCTGGACGTGCCCAAGCTCGACCTGCCGCCGGCCGTCGGCGCCGCCGCGATCTGGAACGAGGCCAAAAAGCACGCCATCGCGGAAGCCGACCTGGTCGGCACCTACGAGAGATAGGAGGACACGATGAGCGCTCTCGGCGTAGACGCCTTCGACAAGACCCTGCAGGTGACCAACACCTGGCTGGGCGAGATCATGGAGGACCACGGGCCCGACCGACAGATCGCCTGGCACATCCTCAGTACCGTGCTCAGGACGCTACGCGACCGGCTACCCACCGATCTCAGCGCCCACCTTGGTGCGCAACTGCCGCTGCTCGTTCGCGGCACCTACTACGACCAGTTCGAGCCATCGCTGCAGCCGAGCGAGACCGATACGCTGGCCGAGTTCCTCGACAAAGTGGAGAAAGGCTTCGCCCAGACCCGGCCGGTGAACACCACCGAAGCGGTCCGCTCGGTGTTCAAGGTGCTGTCGCACTATATCGATCCCGGCCAGGTGGCGAAGGTCCGCGCTGCCTTGCCCAAGGAAGTCCGGGCGCTGTGGCCCGACCCGATGACCAAGAACTGAAGGAGGATAGAATGCTAGTCAGCGAACTGATGACACGCGACGTCCGCGTTGCGAGCCCCGACGACAGTCTCCAGCGCGCCGCCAAGATGATGGGCGAGATCGATGCCGGCGTGTTGCCGGTGGGCGAGAACGATCGGCTCGTGGGCATGATCACCGACCGCGACATCGCCATTCGCGCCGTGGCCAAGGGCATGGGTCCCGAGAGCAAGGTGCGCGACGTGATGAGCAAGGAGGTGAAGTACTGCTTCGAGGACGAGGACCTTGATGACGTCACCGACAATATGGGCGACCTGCAATTGCGCCGGATGCCGGTGCTCAACCGCGACAAGCGGCTCGTCGGCATCATCTCACTCGGCGATGTCGCTGTCGGTCACGTTACGGATGCAGGCCAGGCACTGCAGGGCATCTCCGAACCGGGCGGCCAGCATAGCCAGACCGGCTGACGGGTAGGCGGAACCGACAACGGCGCGCACGTGGCGCGCCGTTCCCTGTCTTCTCTGAACATCGCCGAAACCGACCTTGCGTGGTGGTCGGCGATTGGTATTCAATGGCCTATATTGGTATTCGCAGCGCCTGCTTCGCGTGGCGCGCACTCCTGGGATAAGCCATTTCAATGTCGGCCTCGACGCCTCTCGCTCTTTTTGTCGGCATGCCGGGACACGGACTGACGGATGACGAGGCGGCGTTCTTCCGCGATGCCAATCCATACGGCCTCTTCCTCTTCAAGCGTAACCTCGACAATCCCGAGCAGGTGCGGCGGCTCTGCGCGCAGTTCCGCCACGCGGTGGGACGCGAGGACGCTCCTGTTTTCATCGATCAGGAAGGCGGGCGGGTACAACGCCTCGACAACGGCAAGTGGCCAAGCTTCCGCTCTCTCGGCGCGTTTGGGGCGCTGGCCCGCGAGGACCTGGAGCTGGGCAAGCGCGCGCTGCGACTCTCGACCCTCGCCATGGGCAGCCTCATGGCGGAGCTCACGATCGACAGCGGCACGACGCCGGTGGTGGACCTTGCCCGTCCGGGTACGCATGACGTGATCGGGCAGCGTGCCTTTGGCGACAATCCCGACCTCGTCATCGCGCTGGGGCGGGTGGTGATCGACGCCATGCTGGAGGTCGGCGAAGTGCCGATCATGAAACACATTCCCGGCTATGGCCGCGTGACCGTCGATCCGCACTTCGATTGCCCCGTGGTCGACGCGGAGGTGAATGATCTGCGGACCACCGATTTCCGGCCGTTCACGGCGCTGACGGACTGCCCGTGGGCAATGGTTGCGCACCTCATCTTCACGAAGGTCGACCCGGATCGTCCGGCCTCGGTTTCGCCGCTGGTTTGCGACCTCATTCGCCGCGATATCGGCTATGATGGGGTACTGATCACTGATTGCCTCAGTATGGAGGCGCTGAAGGGCACCTGGCCTGAGCGGGTCGCCGCGGCGCTCGATGCCGGCTATGATTTTGCGCTCCACAGCCAGGGGGATCTGGCGGCCAGCGAGGCTGCCGCCAAGGCCGCCCGGCCGATAGGCGAGAAGACGATCGAGAGAATCACCCGTGCCGAATCCCGGCGCGGCAAGCGGCGGGTGGACGTCCTGGCGCTCCACGCCGAAGTCGAAGAGATCTTTAGGGAGAACGGCATCGTCTAGCCGATGCCCGCAACAAAGGGAGACAAGCAGTGCTCAAGAGTAAGCTGATCCTCGCCGCGGCCGCGGCCCTGGCCTTGGCGACACCGGCCAGCGCCCAGTCGGTGCTGACCTTAAGCTCCGAGCAGACCACCACCTGGGTGCGGAACTTCAACCCCTTTGGGCAGACCTCGGCGCGCTACACCACGCTCGATTTCATCTATGAGCCGCTGGTGATCTTCAACCGGATGACCGGCAACAAGCCGCACTACCGGTTGGCCGAGAGCCACGAGCTGGCCGACGACCTCAAGTCCATCACCTTCGTGCTGCGCGAGGGGCTGAAATGGTCGGACGGCGAGGCACTGACCGCCGACGATGTGATCTTCACCTACGACTACATCAAGAAATTCCCGGCGCTCGATTTCATCTCGGTCTCGGCCCTCCTCGATTCCGTGGAAAAGGTCGACGACCGCACCGTTCGCTTCCACCTCAAGGAACCGAATTCGCTGATCGCCAACACCATTGTCGGCATGCCGATCGTGCCCGAGCATGTGTGGTCGAAGATCGAGGATCCGGTGACCTTTGCCAACGAGAACCCGGTTGGTTCAGGTCCGATGACCGAGATCGCCCGCTTCACGCCGCAGGTCTACGAGCAGTGCCGCAACCCGCACTACTGGGACAACGACAACCTCGCGGTCGACTGCATTCGCCTGCCCCAGCTCGCCGACAATCCGCAGGTGCTGGCGGCTCTCGCCGACGGCACGCTCGATTGGGCGACGAGCTTTGTTCCCGACATCGACAACACCTTCGTCGCCAAGGATCCCGAGCACAACCACTACTGGTT
>DATCRS010000573.1:0-6139 GCA_036568845.1 Devosia sp.
TCGGGACTGCTCGTTCATGCACCTGACCTCGATTTCACCATGAGGACAGAGTGCACACTTTTCGTGCTCGATCTACTCCGTTGTGTACAATCCCGCCACTTAACTGATGGCCTCCAGCTCGGCGCGCTGGCGTTGCATGGCAAGATGAACGCGGTAGTCCTTCTCGAACTGCGCACGGGCGGCGGGGTTGGGGGAGCGGGTACGCCCCGGCTGCGACATCGCGGAGCAGGCGGCCGGCAGATCGGGATAGAGCCCGGCAGCGGTGGCGGCCACCATGGCGACGCCGAGCAGGGTGGCGTCCTGCGTCGTGGGTTCGATCACCGTGCAGCCGGTCGCGTCCGCATAGAGCTCCATCAGCAGCGGGTTGCGCGTGTGGCCGCCGGTGACGTGCATGGTGTCGATGGCATAGCCGCGCTCGTTGAGCGTTTCGAGGATGTGCCGCACCTGCAGCGCGATGGCGACGGCGGTGCGCCAGTAGAGCCGGCAGAGGCTGTCGAAATCGCTCTCGATCGAAAGCCCCGAGATGACGCCGAGCGCATGCGGATCGGCAATGGGCGAGCGGTTGCCGTGAAAGTCGGGCAGCACATGCAGGCGCGCGCCGAGCGAGAGACCTTCGCTCGCCCGCAGCTCCATCACGCGAGAAACGACCCGGCGATGCAGCGCTGCGTTCGGCTCGCCGCCCGCGCCATGCCAGCGCAGCAGATGGTCGAGCAGGGCGCCGGTGGCGGACTGGCCGGCCTCATTGAGCCAGACATCGGGCAGCACGGCGCCCGAATAGGGACCCCAGACGCCCGGTGTCGGGCGCGGCTCCGGCGAGAGCGCCATGACGCAGCTCGAGGTGCCGGCGATCAGCGCCAGATGCCGGTCTATGGTCGACGCCTCGCCGGCAAAGGCGCCGAGTGAGCCCAGTGCTCCGGCGTGTGCGTCGATGAGCCCCACGCCGACCCGGCAACGTGCGGTAAGGCCGAGTACTTCGGCCGCCTCAGTAGTCAGCGGTCCCAGATCGGCGCCGATGGGGCACGCCACCTCGGGCAACCCGCCGCGATCGAGCATGTCGCCGATGCCAACCACCTCGAGGAAATCGCGCTGCCAGCCCGGGCTCTCATGCGCGAGGTAGGTCCATTTGCAAGTGAGCGTGCATTGCGACCGCGCCGTCGAGCCGGACGCCTTCCAGGTGAGGAAGTCGGCGAGGTCGAAGAAGTGGCCGGCGCGTGCCCAGGTGTCGGGCAGGTGGCGCTTGAGCCACATGAGCTTGGGCACTTCCATCTCGGGCGACATGACGCCGCCGATGAAGTCGAGGGCGCGGTGGCCGGTCTCGGTGCATTCCTCCGCCTCGGCCAGGGCGCGATGGTCGAGCCAGACAATGGTGTCCCAGCGCGCCTCGCCGGTCGTGGTGACCGGCAGTGGCGCGCCGGCTATGTCGCGGACGACAAGCGAGCAGGTAGCGTCGAAGCTGATGCCGGCGGCTTCGCCCGGCCGTGCCCCCGATAACTGCATCGCGGCGCGCACGGCCTCGCCGACCGCCTGCCAGATCTGCTCCGAACAATGCTCGGCGAAGTTGGCGCTGCTGCGTTGCATTTCGATGGCATGCTCGGCCCGGCCGAGCATGTGTCCAGTCGGAGTCACTACGGCCGCCCGCGCGCTGCCGGTGCCGACATCGACGGCCACGAGCAGATTGGCCTCGCCATTTTCCCGGGCAGAATGAAGCTCAAGAAGTCCGGGGAGGGCACGCATGTCCTCGATGATGGCGTCGGGTTCGAGCGCCTCGATCTCGCCGCGGAGGCCTGCCTCGGCAATGTGGCTGCCGCCGAGGAAGGCGAAGACGCGCATGCCGGCAGCGCGCGCGGCGGCGATGCCGGCGGGCGAGTCCTCGATGACGAGGCAATTTTCCGGCGCCACGCCCATAAAGGCGGCTGCGTGCAGGAAGAGATCCGGCGCCGGCTTGCCGTTCTCCACCATGCTGGCCGAGAAGATGTGAGGGTCGAACCGGTCGATGAGGCCGGTAAGCTCGAGGCTCAGCCGGATGCGCTCGAGCTGGCTCGACGAGGCGACGCAGAACGGGATGTTGAGCGCCCCCAGCACATGCGTGAGCCATGGCGTCGGCTTCAGCTCCTGCCGGTACAGCGCATAGAGCGCCTCGCGCATGGCCGCGAGCGACGCTTCGCTGAGATGGGTGCCGTGGCTCTGGTTGAGGCTTTCCGAAATCGCGGCGAGGCTGCGTCCGAGATAGGACCGGAAGGCAAGGCCGCGCTCGATCTCGATCCCCTCGGCGGCGATGATCTCGAGCAGCACGCGCATCGCCAGCGGCTCGCTGTCCACGAGCACGCCATCGCAATCGAAGATGATGAGCTTGATCGGTGCCATGAAATCCTCCCAAGGGTGGTAGGGCTAGCCGGCATCCCCCCGGTGCGCAAGGCGAAGGGGATTGTCGATTGACCTTGTCCCCCTCAAGCGGCCGCATCCCGCGCCCCTCTCTTGCGATTTCCAAGGGTTTAGCTTTCGCAAGAGGGCTCAGCTAAACCCAGGAAATCGCTTTCTCCCCCGCAAGTGGGGAGAGGATCCGAGAGATCGCGCCACGTCGGCCTCTCTCCCCCTGCGGGAGAGAAAGCGAGGCCTTGGACTTAGCTCTTGCTAAGTCCCGAGCCGAGCAAGAGAGGGGCGGTGGATTTCTCAACCCACACCGATGCACCGGCCAGCGCTACCGCCTCCGGGGATATCAAAGAACGCGAACAACGGCGGAGCATGGCCCGTCGATGGTTCGAGTGCCGGAGGCATGATACGCGCCTCCGGCTGGAGCCCTGCTCCGCCGTCGTGACCGGGATTTTGGGCGTTCACCGGGAATGTCCGGGGCGTTTATCGGAATGCCCCACCGCCGCAGGGTCCTTGTCCTGACCAGACCACGCTCTTCGCGCTTCTCCAGTCGAACCCCTGGTGACAGAGCCGAACACGAGCCCTGCCGCGGCAGCAAATTAAGGCGACGGGTTACCTGGGCCCGTCAGACCTCCCCGGCTTGGCCTGATCCGGACCGACGTCCGAACCACCCAGCCTCACTGCACCAATCACTCGTCATGATCTCGCTTTCGGCGCGGCGATGGGAGGAATCTACCTCAGCCCGAACCTGCGGGGATAACTTCCCCGAGATTTCTGACAAGCGTCTGAATGCAAAAGCGAATTGGTGAACCGCAGATGACCGGTGTCTGACCGACATCCGGCAGGCTTTGGATGTGGTTTTGGATGTGCCTGAGCGTCGCTTTGACTCTCATGTTGGCCATGAACGTCTGTCGTGTGACGTGGGCGTGGTGTTGTCGCGAGGCCCACCCCAACCACCGTCATCTTCACGTCGGAGGGCGAGGATGACGACCGAGAGTTCGAGTGTGCGGCAGTATGGGTCCCGGCTCAGGGCCGGGGATGACAGTTGGGGGGGCGACCGCGGGGAAGGAGCCGCGGCATCGAGTGTCGCGGCGCGGGCCCGGCGGAGGACCTTGCGCAAGCGGCACCGCCCTCCACCAGCCTTCGGCTGGTCCCGGCGCCATTCGGCCATAGGCCTCATGGCCTTCTCACCTGAAGTCGCTCCACTGGAGCGATTTTGCCTTCGGCCGACTCGAAGTGCCCCGCAAGCGGGAGAGGAATCCCGACTGAGAAAGCGGTCCGAACTTGAGCGATCGGTCAATAGAGGAACGGCTCATTGCTGCCGCCACCGCCCGTGTCCGTCTTGGTGCCGCCCCCACCGCTGCCTTCGCTGAGGCTGGCCGGGGGTGCGGTGGTGATCTTCGTGCCGAAGTTGAGGATGCTGCCCAGCGACTTCCGGCTCGGTGCGCCCTTCGGTATGTAGCCGGTGCAGGCGCCGTTGTCGGAACAGGCGACGAGAACGCCGTTGTTGGCGTTGTAGCATCCGTAGCCCTTGCCGTCCTTGCCTTCGACCGAAATTCCGCCACTGCCTTCGACGTTGTCGCAGGCCTTCTTGACCTCGTCCTTGCTGGCCTGGAACGTCACGCGGGTTTCGGCAAGCGCCGGGCCGATGGCCATCAGCGAAATGATGACGCCGACAAACAGAATGGAGAGGGATCGGGTTCTTGCCCTGAGCTGCATGGTGACACTCCCGTACTGGGCGCACGCAGCGCCCGGTGAGGCCCCCGCAACGAGCAGTTTTCATCAAATGCGACAGGGATCACATACGGCCAGAAGTCGCCGGTGCAGCTGGGGCCGGATGGAGCTGGCACGTCCTACAGTGTGCTAGCCAGATAGGCCTCCAGCGTCGCCCGGGTGCCGTTGGTCCAGAGCGACCCCAGTGCCGTGGTGAAGGCGGCGACATAGACGGGGTTCGTGGCGAGCTCGCCGAAGATGTCGGACATGGTGAGCCAGACCCCCGGGTGGTTTCTCGCGTCTTTGGCAAGGGCGGTGAGGCGGTCCCAGTTGGGGTCGTTGGGGGGGATCGGCTTACCGCTATCGCTTTCGCCAAAACAGTAGCGGGCCCAGAGGGCGGAGACGAGGGCGAGGCCGGTGACGGATTGGCCGGACTTGAGACGGTCGAGCGCCGTGGGCAGGATGAATTTGGGCTGCCGGTTGGAGCCATCGAGGCAGAGGCGGGCAATGGTGTCGCCGATCTTGGGGTTGGAGAAGCGGCGGTCGATGAGCCGGAAGTAGTCCCCGAGGTCGGTGCCGGGTACCGGCGGCACGGTGGGGATGATCTCCTCGCGCTCGACCTTTTCGAGGAAGCTCCTGATCAGCGGCTCTTCCATTGCTTCGTGCACATAGTGGATGTCGAGCAGCCCGGCCGGATAGGCGATGGTGGCGTGGCCGCCATTGAGGATGCGGATCTTCATGAACTCGAAGGGGGCGACGTCCTCGACGAACTGCACGCCGACCTGTTCGAGCGCCGGCCGGCCGGCGGGGAAGTGATCCTCCAGCACCCACTGCTTGAACTCTTCGCAGAAGACCGGCCACTGGTCGACGATGCCGAATTCGTGCTCCAGCGCGTCGCGCTCGCGCTGCGAGGTGGCCGGCGTGATGCGGTCGACCATGCCGTTGGGGAAGGCGACATTGGCCTCCACCCAGGCGGCGAGCTCGGGATAGATGAGGCGGGCCAAGCCGACGACGGCGCTGCGCGTCACCTGGCCGTTGCCCGGAATGTTGTCGCAGCTCATCACCGTGAACGGGGCAATGCCCACATCGCGGCGGCGCTTGAGGCCCGCGAGGATGAGGCCGAAGACGGTCCTGGGCGTGGTGAAGTTTTCGGCGTCGCGCCGGATGTCGGGATGAGTGGGGTCGAAATTCTGCGACGCCGGATCGATATAGTAGCCACCCTCGGTGACCGTCAGCGAGACGATGCGAATCTTCGGATCGGCCAGACGCGAGATGATGGCATGGGCCTGGCCGATTTCGAGGAAGTCGACCATCGAACCGGTGACGCGCGCCTGCGAGAGGTTCGCCTCCTGCTCGACCACGGTGGTGAGGTGGTCCTGCGACTGCAGTTTCAGGCGCATCTCGACATCGGCCGCACGGACCCCGGCGCCTACGATGGCCCAGTCGCGATCGAGGCCGAGATTGAAGAGCGCGTCGAGATAGACCGCCTGGTGGGCGCGATGGAAATTGCCGACGCCGAAATGGACGATGCCCGCCGAAAGGTCCGACCGGGAATAGCGCGGCACGATCGCGGTCTTGGCGATCTCCGGCAGGTTGCGGGCGGAAAGCTGGGTGGGCATCGGCGTGGTCCTGGAGTGGTCGGGTCAAGCGCTGCGCAGCGCCTGGCCGGCAGTGTCGAAGCGGTAGATACGCGCGGGATCGGGCGTCAGCCAGACGTCGTCGCCATGGTGGAAGTCGCGCTCGCCGTCGGTGCGGACCGTCTGCAGACCCGCGCCGTCGACATGGACGTGGAGGAAGGTGTCCGAGCCGAGGTGCTCGGCGACCGCGACCTTGCCCTTCCAGGCGCCGCTTGTGGTGCTCGCCGTAAGGTGCTCGGGGCGGACGCCGATCGAGTGGGCGCCGTGCTTGGCCGCTTCCGCCCCGTCGACGAAGTTCATCTTCGGCGAGCCGATGAACCCGGCGACGAAGCGGTTGGCGGGCGACCTGTAAAGTTCCATGGGCGTGCCGAACTGCTCGATATTGCCGGCGTTGAGCACGACGATCTTGTCGGCCATGG
>DATCRS010000574.1:0-8824 GCA_036568845.1 Devosia sp.
CTCGATATCGGGGTGGGAGAAATCCACGCGCTGATGGGCGAGAACGGCGCGGGGAAATCGACGCTCATCAAGATCCTCGCCGGCGTGGTGGCACCAGACACGGCGAGCATCCGCATCGACGGACAGCCGGTGACCATCGGAAGCCCGAAGGAGGCGCACCGCCTCGGCTTCCGCTTCCTGCATCAGGAGTTCAACGTCGTTCCGGCCTTGTCAGTGGCCGAGAACATCTTCATGGGCCGACGCTATCCCAAGCTGGGCGGCGTGCTCGTCGACTGGCCCGTCCTCAACCGGACGGCGAAGGATGCCCTCCAGCGGCTCGGCATCACCCACATCGATCCACGAGAGAAAATGGCGCGGCTGGCGCCGGGCGACCAGATGCTGGTCCGCATCTCCAGCGCCTTTCTCAGCGAACCCGATGCCCCTGCCCGGCTCTATGTCATGGACGAACCCACGGCGGCGCTCACCCGTGACGAGTCCGAGCGGCTGTTCAAGGTGCTGCGCGAGATCCGCGCCGGTGGCGGCTCGGTGCTCTACGTTTCGCACCGGCTCGACGAGGTGATGGCGCTCTGCGACCGCGCCACCGTGCTGCGCGACGGCGAGACCATCGACACCGGCCGGATGGCCGACATCACCCACGACGACCTCGTCGCCCTGATGATCGGACGCAAGGTGGAAGAGGCATATCCAGCACCGAAATCCGCGCCCGGCGGCGACCTCTGTCTCGACGTGCGCGACCTGGCCACCGACCAGTTGCAGCCACTGTCCTTTGCGCTCCGCAAGGGCGAGATCCTCGGCATTGCCGGTCTCTCCGGCTCAGGCCAGCGCGAGCTGCTGCGAACCCTGTTCGGCGACCTGCCCCGCCGCGCCGGTATCGTGAACCTCGAGGGCAGCCGCTACAATCCTTACGGCCCCTTGGACGCGTGGAAACGCGGCGTTGCCTACGTTCCGCGCGAGCGGCGTCACGAGGGGCTGATCCTTTCCCGGCCCATCTTCGAGAACGTCACCCTCGCCCATCTGGCAAGGCAAAGCCTCGCCGGCAGCTTCCTCACGCCCCGCGCCGAGCGCCGCTTCGCCACCCGGCTTGGCGACGATGTCCGCCTTCGTTCCGCCGGTCCGCGCCAACTGGCAGGTCAGTTGAGCGGCGGCAATCAACAGAAGGTGGTCTTCGCCCGCGCGCTCGGCGGCAAGCCAAAGCTGCTGTTGCTGGAAGAGCCGACGCGCGGGGTGGACGTGGGGGCCAAATTCGATATCTACACCATCATCCGCGACATGACCGCGGATGGTATGGGGGTGATCCTGGTGAGTTCCGACCTGCCCGAGCTGATCGGCATCTGCGACCGCATCGCCGTAATGCGCGACGGCGCCATCACCGAGATCGTCGAAGCCCAGGGGCTGCGCGAGGACGACCTGCTCAACCGCTGCTACGGGCGCGCACCGGTCGCCGCTGCATGAGCATCGGCACCCTGCTCCGCCGCTACGGCACGCTCATCGGCTTCGTGTTGATCCTGGGCTTCTTCTGGATCAACCTGCCCGAAACCTTCATGACAGCGCGCAACTGGCTCAACATCACCCAGCAGCTGTCGATGCTGATGGTGGTGGCCGCGGGCATGACCATCGTCATGGTGATGGGCGATTTCGACCTCTCCGTCGGCTCGGCCGCGAGCCTCGCCGGCATCGTCGCCGGCGTGCTCTTCGCGGCCGGCTATCCGATCTGGGCCACGGTCGGCGTGGCGCTGCTGGTCGGCCTCGTCGGCGGCGCCTTCAACGGCTTCCTCGTGAGCTTCATCGGCATCCTGCCCTTCGTCGCCACGCTGGCGACGTTGACCATGCTTTCTGGCGCAGCCTTCGTCCTCAGCGGCGGCAAGACCATTTCCGGCGCCGCGATCCCCGCCGACTTCTCCAACTTCGCCCGCGGCGGCATCCCGCTCGGCGAGATCGGTGGCGTCGCCGTGATGCTGCCCAACCTCACCATCGTCGCACTGGCTGTTGTCCTCGCCGTCTGGGTGCTGCTCGAGCAAACCACCTTCGGCCGCCGGCTCTACGCCATCGGCGGCAACACCGAGGCCGCCTACCTCGCCGGCGTGGCCGTAAGGCGGCTGAAGCTGATCGCCTTCTCGCTCACCGGCCTCAGCGCGGCGGGTGCCGGGCTCATGTATGCGAGCCGCGTCGCCTCCGCCAATCCCACCCAGGGCAGCGGCCTCATGCTCAACGCCATCGCGGCGGTCTTTCTCGGCATGACCATGAGCGAACACGGCGTGCCGCGCATCCTCGCGACGGTCGTCGGCGTCCTGATTCTCGGCGTCCTCGACAACGGCCTGACCCAGATGAGTGTCGACAGCTACGTCCGCCAGATCCTCGTCGGCGCCATCATCCTCCTTGCGGTCGCAACGAGCTCCTTCTCCAAGCACTTGCGGCGCTGAAACGCGCTCCGCCTACCGACCCCCGACTAAGGTCCATATGGGTCTGGGGTCGTAAGTCGGCCGCTAAAATTGCGCTGTCTCGGTAAGGCTGCTGGCAAGCCTCAATGGTGAGGATGCCGGCGCGCAGTGGTGGCGCCTAAACATCTGGATTGATTTAATAATTCGATCCACCGACGGACCAAGGAAAGGTCCTCTCGGCCCCACCAAAACCCAGAACGTGAGCGCTTCATCCGCCGGCGATCCTGGTCGCCGGCTCCAGTCAATCCGGGCTCGCGGGGCGGCGAGCCGACAGGTGGGGCGGTCGGTCCAGCGACCCACCCTGCCGCTGCAGCAGGGGCGTAGTTTTGCGGGGCAAGTTGAGAGGGGCGACGCCATCACGAGTGCGGACCATGTCGGCTGCCGTCTTCGATGTGATCATCGCCGGCGACATGACGCGCCCGGGCGATCAGGGATTTCGGATCGCCGAGGAAATCCGTCACTACGCGTCGGCGGATCGAAAGGTCGGCGTGCTGCAGGCCGGACTGCCGCAGCCGGGGCGGCGGATTGCCCCCGAAGTGCAGAGCTGCGTACGGCGCGGCCTTGCGACCGTCGTCGCCCCCACCCATGAACTCTCCACCGAACTGCTGCTCGTTCATGTCCCATCCACTCTGGCCTGGACGGAACGCCCCCTCGGCCGCATCCAGTCTCGGCAGACCATCATCGTCTGCCATGTCCCCGAGGACTTCGCCGTGCCGAGGATCAGGCAACGGCTGCGGGGCAGTGCCGAGTTGGTCTGGGCGCCGACCAACCCATGGCTCCGCGAGGTTGCACCGCCGAGCCTGCCGCTGACCGCCGAAAACTGGCTGCCGATGCTCAAGGCGAGCGCTGGCGTGTCCCGGGCCCATAGCAAGCACGCTGAGCGCGGCATTGGCTGGATCGTACCTTCCACCACTGCTGGGGCACCGCCCCCCGCCACTGATGGGGTCAACCTCATCTGCCTCGACCTCTCGCGAGAACTCGACTTCTCGCTCGATCGGATCACCAGGTTCGATGGCCTGGCGTACTTTCCCGAACCCGGTAACGAGCTTCCGGACACGTTGATCCGGGCCGCCCTGCTGTACGGCGTTTCGGTGGCGCTCCCGCACTGGCTCGAGCCGCACTACGGTCGGGGTCCCCGCTACTGCGAGGCCCACGAAGCACTCGACAAGTTGGTGCTGGCGCGGCGCGGCACACTCAGCAGCCAGCGCCGCCCACTGGCCGCCAAGAAGGCCGGGAGCGAAGCCAGCCAGCGCCGGCCCGTCATGTTCGTGGCCGCCAACGGCGTCGGGATCGGGCATATGAGCCGCCTGCTGGCCATAGCGCGCCGAATGGATCGGCGCACGCCCCTGCTCTTTGCCACACAGGCGCAGGCCGTCGGCGCCATAGAGCGCCTCGGCTACCTCGCCGAATACCTGCCGTCGTCAACCTATGTCGGCGGCGACTTCGACGCCTGGGATGCCTGGTTCCGCTACGACCTGGAGCGCCTTGCCGATGCCTACGATCCCGCCCTGGTCGTCTATGATGGGAACAATCCCTCACCCGGGCTGATCAAGGCGGTCGCGCAGCGCCGGGATTGCCGGCTGGCCTGGATGCGGCGCGGCCTTTGGGGAGACCTCACCAGCCCTCACATCGACAACGCCCGCTGGTTCGATCTCATCGTCGAGCCCGGCGAGCTCGAGGGCCAGTCCGACGAGGGCATCACGGCGCGGCGCCGGGACGAGGCGCTCCTGGTGCCGCCGATCCGCCTGCTGGACCACAGCGAGCTCCTGTCGCGCAGCGACGCGGCGCAGGCTCTCGGGCTGGACCCCGCCCGACCGGCAGCCCTCATCCAGCTCGGCGCCGGCTACAACCGCGACGTCGTCTCGCTGCTCGACCATCTGATCGGCGTCCTGAAGCAGGTGCCGCACCTGCAGATCTGCATCGCCGAATGGGTCAATGGCGCCCAGTCGCTCAACTACTGGCCCGACGTCACGTACCTGCGCGGCTACCCGCTCAGCCAGTACTTCAAAGCCTTCGACTTCTCCGTCTCAGCGGCCGGCTACAACACCTTCCATGAAGTGATGAACTTCGATCTCCCCACTATCTTCATCCCGAACCGGCACCCGTCGATGGACGATCAGGCGGGCCGGGCGGAACATGCGCAGGCACTGCAGGCCGCCTTCGAGCTCGACGAGGCGGACCTGGGCGACCTGCCCGATCTCGTCGCCATCATGATGGATGCCAAGGCACGCTCATTCCTCGTCAGCAGCAGCCAGAAGCTGCACCACCCGAACGGCGCCGAGGCTGCCGCACGAGCGCTCACCGAACTGATGGAGACCGTCCAATGAGCAAGGCGAGCACGGCAAAGGCCAGCGTTGGCACCGATGACGAGACCGCCGAGGAGAAGGTCGAGACCGCCGCCTCCCGTCCGGCGACGGCGCATCCCGGCGACATTCGGCGCATGCGGGAAACCCTGGAGCGGCACTTCAAGGCGCATCGCACCCTGAGTTCGCTGCTGCGACGCCTGGTCGACCCTAAGGGCGAAGCCAGGCATGTGGACGTCCAGCCTCGACTGTCCGTGGCCACGTTCGACCAGCATCCGCGGCGACAGTCAGTTGTGACCACAGATCCGTGGTGGCCCACCGAACCGGGACTGCCGTCGCTACCACTCGAAGCCCACCCCGGGCACGATTTCCTCAGCCTCACCGAGATCATGCCGCAAAGCATCGGCATCTCGGTGATGGGCCTGCGTGGCAAGGACCTGGACAATGTTGTTGGCTTGGTTGCCAACGAACAGGCACAGACGAAAGACTTCAGGCCGGTATTCCTCACCGACTCTCCGGATTTCCTGCCCTTCGTGTCGCGCGGTTACGCCTTCGAGTACCTGTCGACCTTCCGCGATTTTCTCGATCCCGGCGCGCGCGAGGTCCGCGAGGCTCGCCGCGAAACACTGATCGCCAAGTGGAACCTCTCCCGCATCGTCGATCGTGACGACGCCCGGGGCCCCAATCGCGACTATCCACCCCTTGCCGGAATCCTCAAGCACAATGCCGACATGTCGCGGGCCTGCCATCACGACCGGCTCGGCTGGATCGTCGAGACGCTGCGGATCGCCCTCGCAACGGAGCGCTTCGACGTCGCCGAGGGGCTCGCGAACTATTTGTTGGCCTTTTTCGAGCAAGTGGAGAAACCGCACGTCATCCCGGCGGCAAAAGTTCTATGCCGCAAATTCATCGCCTTCGGCGAGCTCGACCAGTTGCGTCAGTTCCTGTTCAAGAACATCGCCGCCGTAAAGAAGGACGACAACCTCTTCACCTGGTTCTCCGCCTACTGCACCGGCAACGCGGAGTTCCTTCCCGAATTTGCCCAGTTGCCGAGCGGCAAGGTCAACAGCTACTACATCTCTAAGCGCATGGGGGTGGCTGGCGACCAGGTTGTCGCCAACCTGCTGGCAGCCGGCGATGGCACCACGCCCAACGGCAACCTGTTGCTCGCCAACTACTTCGCCGTGCGCCAGGACGCCTCGCTCTACAAGATGTTCGTCAACCGCGTGCTGGGGAAGCACGGCGCGACGACGCTCAGCAAGGTGGCACTGGGCAAGAACAACATCCTCGCCAATCTCAGCTTCGAAAAGCGCTCGCCGCCCCCGGACCAGCACGATCTTGTGTCGGTGATCATGTCCTCCTACGAGGCAGCCGACACGGTCGGCTATGCCGCCCGCTCCATTCTCAACCAGAGCTACGGCAATCTCGAGCTCTTGATCTGCGACGACGGCAGCACGGACGCGACCCGGCGCGAACTGGACAAGCTGCGCAGCGATCCGAGGGTTCGGCTGTTCCGCTCCAGGGCCAACCAAGGCACCTACGGCATTCGCAACAGCCTCATCGCGGAGGCGCGGGGCAGTTACGTCACCTTCCACGATTCCGACGACTTCGCCTTCCCCGACCGGATCGAGCGGCAGCTGGCGCACCTGCGCGAGCATGGTGCGGCGGCGGTCGTCGGGCAATGGTTCCGCGTCACTCGCGAGGGCGAGTTCGTGTTCTCCTCGGACCACGCCGTCGCCCGCATCGCCGTCGTCAGCCTGTTGGCGCCGAAGGCCATTTTTGAGCGCTTCGGCCCCTATCGGGCAGCCAAAATCGGCGCGGACACGGAGTTCTACGAACGGCTGCGGATGACCCTCGGTGTCGATTCGGTAAGGCTAATGCAAACGCCCCTGATGTTTGGCCTGGCGTCCGCCAATTCGTTAACGCGCTCTCCCGGAATCGAAGCCACGGAAGACGGCTACCGCGCCCCCGCCAGACGGGCCTACGCCGGTGCTGCCGCACGCCGCCGCCACATCGGCGGAGCCCATGCTGGGCTCCCCCCGATCGAGGACGTTTTGGCCAGGCAGGGCATCCTGATGCCGCACGCTGGAGTTGAACATTTGGAGGTCTCGCCATGAGGCGCATCGGACAGGTCGCGACATATCCCGGCCGCATCGGCAACCTGCCCGTCATGCTCGAGAGCGTGGCGCCACAGTTCGACGACATCCACGTCGCCCTCAACCAGTACAGCAAGCGCCAGCAAGCAATGTTGCCCAAGCTTGCCAACGTGCACTACCTGGTCCCCGACGAGGACCTCAAGGACACCGGCAAGTTCCTGCGCCGGGCAAGCGCGGATGAGTACGTCTTCCTGATGGACGACGACCTCGTCTTTCCGCCCGACTATGCCGACACGCTGGTCGGATATTTCGAGCGGCTCCCCTCGCCACGCGTCGCCATCGGCGTGCATGGCGTCGTTTACTCGGACCTCTTCGAGGGTGCCGCACCGTCGCGTTTCGTCGCCAAGTTCGACAAGGCCCTCGCCAAGCCCATCCTCGTCAACCAACTCGGAACCGGCTGCCTGATGTTGCGCGGCGACCTGATGCCCCCGTTCGAGTTCATGCGGTCGTCACAGCGCTTCGTCGACGTGCGCTTTGCCCGCTACTGCCACGAGAACGGCATCGGCATGCTGTGCGTCGCGCGCACGGCCGACTGGGTGCGAGACCAGGAGCCCGAGGAGTCGATCTTCGAGACCTACACCCGCATCCACCATGGCGAGCAACTGGCCGAAATCCTGGAGTTCGCCGGCTTCGGCAAGCTCAATCCCAAGCTGGCGCTGACGGTCGAACGCCTATGAGCCACACGGTTGGCTTCGACTCCTACGGCAAGCACCTGACGCTGACCTTTGCCAGCGAGGATGACCACATCGCGCGCACCATTCGCCAGAGTGGAACCTTCTATGAGGCCGAGCTCCTCGCCGACCTCCGCTCCCGGCTGTTCTTTGCCGCTTGTGCCGTCGATGTGGGCGCCCATGTGGGCAACCACACCATCTATTTCGGGCATGTGCTTGGCCTGAGAACCATCGCCTTCGAGCCGAATCCGCAGAGCTATGCCAACCTGGTCGCCAACATCCGCAGCAACGGCCTGTCCGCGGTCTGCCACCCCCGCAACGCGGCCGTTGGCGCGATCGCCGGCCATGTCCAGCCGCATGATGCGGCGGACCACAACACTGGCATGGCGACCGTGGAGTCGGATCCCCAGGGGGCGGTGACCATGGTCACGCTCGACGGCGAGGTGCTGTCTGAACCGCGCATCGACGTCATCAAGATCGACGTTGAGGGCTGGGAGCTCGATGTCCTGAAGGGCGCCGAAGCGGTGCTGAGGCAGCATCGGCCGGTTCTTTACGTCGAGATTATGCAGCCCAAATTCGAGGCGGTCGAGCAGCACCTGAGGTCCCGCAGCTACCTCTGCTGGAAGCGCTTCAACCACACGCCGACCTTCCTGTTTCTGCCGCGCGAACGCCTGGGAGATCCCTGAGTGAGACCAAGGTCTGAAACCCCTCAGACCAACGTCTGAAAAGTTGCCGATTTGGTTTCAATCTTACCGCTTCGGTTCACCCTATCCACCGAACTCGCCTCCTAACTGGCACCCGTCCATCAACAAGGAGACACAATATGAAACGACGCGAACTGATGGCTATCGTGTCACTGGCGGCAGGCCTCTCCCTTGGCGTATCGGCAGCGACCATTACCCCGGCTCTCGCCGGCAAGCAGTCGGCGGTCGAACACGCCGACCCGCAGGGCTTCGCCAAGTCGGGCAACCCCAAGGCAGCTGCCGGCCCGGCCAATCCGGGCAAGGGCAACCCGTTCAACATCTACTAATGCAGCGGGTGGCCGGCCCTGTGCCGGCCACTCATTTTCCTCGAGGGAGTGGTCCGTGAGAATCTCCATCTTTGGTGCCGGTTACGTGGGCTTGGTGCAGGCGGCGGTCTTCGCCGATGCCGGTCATGATGTCCTCTGCGTCGATCTCGACGCGGCCAGGGTCGAACGGCTGCAACTGGGCATCGTGCCGATCTTCGAGCCGGGCCTCGAGCGCCTGGTGCAGGAG
>DATCRS010000575.1:0-6414 GCA_036568845.1 Devosia sp.
GCACATCTTCGGCTACCCCGGCGGCGCGGCGCTGCCGATCTACGATGCGCTGTTCCAGCAGGAGAAGGTGCAGCACATCCTCGTCCGGCACGAGCAGGGCGCCGGCCACATGGCCGAGGGCTATGCCCGCTCGACCGGCAAGGTCGGCGTGGTGCTGGTGACCTCGGGCCCGGGCGCCACCAATGTGGTGACGCCGCTGACCGACGCGCTGATGGACTCGATCCCCATCGTCGTCCTCACCGCGCAGGTCCCCACCCCGCTGATCGGCTCGGACGCGTTCCAGGAATGCGACACGGTGGGCATCACCCGCTCGTGCACCAAGCACAACTACCTGGTGAAGAACGTCGCCGACCTGCCGCGCGTCCTGCACGAGGCCTTCCACATCGCGCGGACCGGCCGGCCCGGCCCGGTGCTGATCGACATCCCCAAGGACGTGCAGTTCGCCGTCGGCACGTATCTGGGGCCCGACGAGGTCGGCGCCACGCGGCACAAGAGCTATCGGCCGCCCACCGAGGGCGACACCGCCGCCATCGAGAAGGCGGTGGACATGATGCTGCGCGCCGAGCGGCCGATCTTTTATACCGGCGGCGGCGTGGTCAATTCCGGCCCCGAGGCGAGCGAAAAGCTGCGCGAGCTGGCCGAGCTCACCGGCTTTCCGGTCACCTCGACGCTGATGGGACTCGGCGCCTTTCCCGGCAGCAACCCGCAATGGGTGGGGATGCTGGGCATGCACGGCACCTACGAAGCCAATATGGCGATGCATGACTGCGACCTGATGATCAATATCGGGGCGAGATTTGATGATCGGATCACAGGCAGGATCGACGCCTTCTCGCCCGGCTCGACCAAGATCCACGTCGATATCGACCCCAGCTCGATCAACAAGAACGTCCGCATCGACCTGCCCATCGTGGGCGATTGCGGGCTGGTGCTCGAGGAGATGGTGCGGATCTGGCGGAGCAAGACGAACGAGCCGCGCACCGAGGCGATCGCGCCCTGGTGGCACCAGATCGAGGGCTGGAAGAAGAAGAACTCGCTGGGGTTCAAGAACTCCGACACGACGATCAAGCCGCAGCACGCCATCAAGCGGCTCTACGAGGCGACCCGGGGCCGTGACGTCTACATCACCACCGAAGTCGGCCAGCACCAGATGTGGGCGGCGCAGCACTTCCCGTTCGAAGAGCCCAACCGCTGGATGACGTCAGGCGGCCTCGGCACCATGGGCTATGGCCTGCCGGCCGCGGTCGGCGTGCAGGTGGCGCATCCGGACGCGCTGGTCATCGACATTGCCGGCGAGGCCAGCGTGCAGATGACCATGCAGGAGCTCTCGACGGCGGTGCAGTACCGGCTACCGATCAAGATCTTCATCCTCAACAACGAGCGCATGGGCATGGTCCGCCAGTGGCAGGACCTGCTGCATGGCGGCCGCTACGCGCATTCGTATTCGGAGAGCCTGCCGGACTTCGTGAAACTCGCCGAGGCCTATGGCGCCAAGGGCATCAAGTGCGACGATCCGGCAAAGCTCGACGCGGCGATTGCCGAGATGCTCGATTATGACGGGCCGGTGCTCTTCGACTGCCTCGTCGAAAAGCACGAGAACTGCCTGCCCATGATCCCCTCGGGCAAGCCGCACAACGAGATGATCCTGCCCGATTTCGAAGACGATATCGGCGCCGTGATCGACGCCAAGGGACGCCAGCTGGTCTGAGGAGATTTGACATGAACGCACATTTGCAACCCAGCGGCTCGGCCTATTTCCTCGCCGCGGAGACGCAGAAGCCGGAGCGGCATACGCTCTCGGTGCTGGTCGACAACGAGCCGGGCATCCTGGCGCGCATCGTCGGATTGTTTGCGGCCCGCGGCTTCAACATCGACAGCCTGACTGTCTCAGAGACCGAGCACGAAAAGGGCCTCTCGCGCATCACCGTGGTGACGGTCGCGACCCCAAAGGTGCTCACGCAGATCAAGCTGCAGCTCGAGCGGCTGGTGCCGGTGCACCGGGTGCACGACCTCACCGCCGAGGGCAAGTCGCTGGAGCGCGAGCTGGCGCTGATTAAGGTCGGCGGCACCGGCGAGCAGCGTTCGGAGACGCTGCGCCTCGCCGACGCCTTCCGCGCCCAGATCGTCGATGCGACCACCGAGAGCTTCGTCTTCGAGGTCACCGGCAAGCCCAGTAAGATCGACAGCTTCATCTCGCTGATGGTGCCGCTGGGGCTCATCGAAGTTGTGCGGACGGGCCTTGCCGCCATTTCGCGCGGACCAGAGAAGATGTAACCAAGACGGAGCCGGGGCGACCCGGCTCTTTCTTTGAGGTTTTCCCGTGACTGCCGCCCAGCACCCGTTCCGCGGACCCTTGTTCATGGTCATCGCCACGGGCTCCTATCTCGTCAACGACACGATGATGAAGCTCGCGACCGACGGGCTGCCGCCCTACGAGGTGCTGTTCCTGCGCGGCTGCATGGCCTTCTGCTGGGGCCTGCCGCTGCTCTTGCTGCTGGGATACGGCAGGAACCTGCCGCAGATCTTCGCGCCGCGCGTGCTGGCGCGCAACCTCTTCGAGACGGTCGCCATCCTCATGTATGTGGTGGCGCTCGCCAACATGCCGATTGCCGATGCTTCGGCCCTCGGTCAGATCACGCCGCTGCTCGTCATTGTCGGTGCCTCCATCCTCTTCCGCGAACCGATCGGCGGGCTCAGGCTGGCGCTGATCGGCCTCGGTTTTGCCGGGGCGCTGATGGTGGCGCAGCCGACCATGCAGGGCATATCGCCCTATGCGCTGCTGGCGCTGGGCAATGCCGTGTTCTGCGCCGCGCGCGACATTGCCGGCCGCCGCATCGCCGCCGAGGTGCCGGGAATGATCGTCGCCATGTCGGCGGTGGTGGTGGTGCTGATCGGCGCGGGTGTCGCCCATCTCGTCAGTGAGACCTGGGTGATGCCCTCGCCACGGCACCTGATGCTGCTCGCCGGCGCCGGGCTCTTCCTCATTTTCGGGCACTTTTTCATCTTTATGTCCTACCGCGTCGGCCAGACCGCGATGGTGGCGCCCTTCTACTACTTCTTCACCTTCTGGGCGGTGATCTCGGGCCTCGTGGTCTTCGGTCAGCTGCCCAACGTACTGGCGATCAGCGGCATCGTGCTGGTGGTGGTGAGCGGCGTCGCCGTCGTCCTGCTCGGCGAGCGACAAAGACGGCTCGTGCCCGCTGCCTGAGGCGCCGTCTCGGCGAAACCATCCGCCCTCCCCTTCGTTGGCCTTCTGAACCCCAAGCGAAGGAGGCCAGAATGGCACAGGCAGGCCACGGTATCGGGCACAACCCGCGCAACTCGCAGCACGGCGCCAAGGGCGCCGGCGTCGACGCGCCGGGCGAGCGGCTCGACGAGTTCGATCTCGCCAGCGACATCAAGGGTAAGGACGCGCTGCACGGCGAGGACAGCAGCCGGCACATGAACGAGCGGCAGGCCCAGGCCGATGCCGACCCGAATGCCGACGAATTGCTGGAAAGCTTCAAGAAGACCGACAAGCACTACCGCGCCGAAAGCGAGCAGCTGCGCCCGGCCGGCAAGAGCTGACGCCACGCCGGGGAGCTTAGCCACGCCCTCGTCCTTCGACACGCTCAGGATGAGGACTACACGCTCAGGATGAGGGCTGCTGAGAGGTTCTACTTGAGACCTCATGGTGAGCGTGTCGAACCACGAGGTCGGGTACGCCCGACCGGCCCCCAAACCAAAAGGCCCGGTGCGAGCACCGGGCCTTCTAGAGTTCTGGAGTGCCTACATGCGCGGGCAGTCGTCGAGATAGCGGTTGCCGCGGCGATCGACATAGACGCACTGGGTCGGATCGTCGCGATAGCGGCCGAGGAGCTCCCCGGCAACCGCACCCGTCGTCGCGCCGATAGCGCCACCGACAGCTGCACCGACCAGGTTGCCGGTGGTCGCGCCACCGATCACGGCGCCGGCGACGCCGCCGACGGTCGCCGCTTTTTCGGTGGTGGAGCAGGCTGTTAGCGTCAGCACGGACGCGCAGACGAGGATGAACTTGTGCATGGGGAAACCTCCAAGACTCAGGTTGGACTCCGCTCAACAATGCGTGAATCGATTTTGGGTTCCCGTCTGGTTTCCTCCCGGTCGATGCGCTAGAGGGTCGGACGCGAGAGGAAGACCCCATGGCTGAGATCGCTGAAGCGCCCGTCGACGGCGTCAGAGACCCTATTGCTCCGCAAGCCGCGAGGACCTGGACGGGCGAGCTCAAGGCTCTCTTTGTCCTTGGCTGGCCGCTGATCATCGCCCAGGTGGCGCAGAATGCGCTGCATACGACCGACATCGTGCTGATGGGGTGGCTCGGCCCGGATGCGCTGGCGGCCGGCGCCGTGGCCAGTGCCGTCATCATCTGCCTGCAGCTGCTCGGCGTCGGCCTGATCGGCGCGGTGGCGCCGCTGGTCGCGCAGGCGCTGGGGGCGCGGCAGATCAAATCGGTGCGCCGCATCGTCCGGCAGGGGCTGTGGGTTGCGATCCTGCTCGCGGCGATCATCATTCCGATCGTCTGGAACCTGCGGCCGATCCTTCTGCTGCTCGGACAGGATGCCGATCTCGCAGCCATGGCCGAGCCTTATGCGCATACCGTTGGGTGGCTGATGGCGCCGGCCTTCGGCATCGTGGTCCTCCGCTCTTTCCTTTCCGCCCATGGCGCGACGCGGGTGGTGCTGCTGATCTCGGTCGCCGGTGTGTTCGTCAACGGTCTGGTCGCCTACGCGCTGATCTTCGGCCACTGGGGGTTTCCGCGCCTCGGCCTCGCCGGCGCCGGCGTCGCCACGACAACGGTCAACGTCGTCATGTTCGCCCTGATGCTGGCCTATGTGCTGACGCACCGGAAGTTCCGCCGCTACCACATCCTAGCGCGCTTCACGAAGCCCGACTGGCCGCACTTCTTCGAGATCTTCCGGATCGGCACGCCCATCGGACTGATGCTGGTGGCGGAGGTCGCGCTCTTCACCTCGGCCGCGCTTATGCAGGGCTGGATCGGTGCCTCGTCGGTTGCCGCGCATGCCGTGGCGCTGCAATGCGCCTCGCTTGCCTTCATGGTGCCGCTGGGCCTGAGCCAGGCGACGACCGTGCGCGTCGGCCTCGCATTCGGCGAGCGCTCGCCGGACGGCGTGCGGCTTGCCGGCTGGGTATCGCTGGGTACGACGCTGCTCTTCATGAGCACCACCTGCGTGCTGTTCCTCTCGGCCCCGCATGCGCTGGTGGGGCTGTTCCTCGATGCCTCGCGGCCCGAAAATGCCGAAGCGCTGGCGCTGGCGGCGAGCTTCCTGATGGTTGCCGGCATCTTCCAGTTGGTGGACGGCGCGCAGGTGAGCGCCGGTGCGGCGCTACGCGGCCTTTCGGACACCACGGTGCCGCTGATCCTGGCGCTGATCGGCTACTGGGGCGTGGGCTTCCCGGTGGCCTATGTGTTTGCCTTCGTGGTCGGCCTCAAGGGCCTCGGCATCTGGTACGGGTTGGCCGCCGGGCTCGCCTTCGCGGCCATCGCGCTGACCATCCGCTTCGCCATGCGCGAGCGGCTGAAACTCGTGCCCGGAACTGCGGAACGCCCCGAATGACACAACTGACTGCTGCCGAGCAGCGCGTTGCCGATGCGCTGGCCCGCCACGGCCTGCCGGGACGTGTAATGGTGCTCGAAACCCTGGCGACGACGGCACAGATGGCGGCCGAGGCGCTCGGCATCGAAGTCGGCCGCATCGTCAAGTCGCTGCTCTTTGCTGGTGCCGAGACCGGCGCGCCCTATCTGATCCTGGTGTCGGGCGGCAATCGGGTGCACGAGCGGCGGGTTAGCCGCATCATCGGCGAAAAACTCGAGCGGTCCGATGCGGACTTCGTCAAGCAGCATACCGGCTTTTCGATCGGCGGCGTCTCGCCCTTCGGCCACCCTGCTCCCCTCAAGACCTTCGTCGACCAGCACCTGTTCGATTTTGCCACCGTCTGGGCCGCCGCCGGCAACCCGCGCTCGGTCTTCGAGATCACCGCGGCAGACCTGGAGCGGACGACTGGGGCGGTGAGGATCGATGTGACCTAGGCGGCATCGCTCGCGCGACCTCGTGGTTCGATAGGCTCACCATGAGGTCTCTGAACTTCCAGCAGGCCTCATCCTGAGCTTGTCGAAGGACGAGGCCGTGCCCCTCAATACCCCACCAGATTCGCCGCCAGATCGGCCCGCACCCGCAAGCCTGGTGGGCTGTCGATGATGGCGGCGGTCTTGAACAGGGCGACCAGCGCCGGGCAGAAATCGGGGTTGTTGCGCTGGCCGCCGACGATGGCGGGAACGTAGCCCTCGGGCACCTTGGCCGCGACCAGCGCCGCGAGCACCACCGCAAAATCCTGCTGCTGCGGCTCGCCGTAATATTCCGGCCGTTCGATGGCGCC
>DATCRS010000576.1:0-2350 GCA_036568845.1 Devosia sp.
CCCGCGACGACGCCCTCGCGGCGCTCCGCCTGCAACGCGAGACCGGCAATCGCGAGGCCATGCTGCGCTCGGTCCAAGTCTACGCCGCCGGCAGCGGCAATGCGGCTCCCGACTACGAAGCGGCGTTGCCGCTGATCGAGCAACTCGCAAACGTCTCCGGCCAGCCATCCGACGAGGTCATGCGGGTCGCAACGAAGCTCGAGGCAGCCAACCTGCCAATCAACCTCTCGCTCAAATATCTCGAGCCGATGTACCGCTCGATCGGCGGGGTCCATTCCGACGAGGCCAACTATCGGGCTGACCGGGTTCTCGCCGCCGCCGCGGAGGCGGGTATCCCCGAGGCCAGAAGCATTGCGCCGCACCGCCGCGATGCCATCCTCGGCGAACTGCGCGAGGCGGGCGATCGCGGGCACGTCCGCTCGCTGATCCTGCTCGGCGACCTCTACTACGGCGGCATCTGGGTGGCCCCCAGCTACCGGCAGGCGATGCAATATTACGAGCGTGCCCTCGTCCTCGAGCCCTCGCTCGTGGCCCGCGAGCGCGTCGCCAAGGCCCTGCTGCAGATCAAGCAGTCCCCGTTCGAGGAAGAGCGGTTCGAAACCCCGATCCGCGAGCTGGCCGATGCCGGCAGCGACTGGGGGCAGTACCGCTACGGCCTCCTCCTCGTTTCGGGAACCGCGACCACTCCACCCGATGTCGCGGCTGGCGAAGAGCTGCTGCTGACCCTGGCGCGAAAGGGCTTTGCTCCGGCCGTCAAGGCAATGATCGCCCGCCTCAAGGATGAACAGGATCCGGCTCGCATGGACCGCGCCATCGCGGCATTCAGCGAGGCATGGACGCTGCGCAAGGACTTTAAGACCGGGCGGCAGCTCGGCGAATTCTATGTCCTCGCAGGGCGGCCGGACGATGCCCGGGCAGTGCTGGGCGATCCGATGTTCCGTCAGGATCCGGCGGCTCTCTACATTCTCGCCAAGATGGAAGCCGAGCTGGGCCCGGCCAATCAGGAGCGCGCCTACCAGCTGGCGTCCCGGGGTCTGGCTTTCGCGGGCGACGACAGTCTGGCGGTTGAGCTCGCGCAACTCATGCAAGGGCTTGATGTGCCGGCCGCCAAAGCCGAGGCCGTACAGAAGCTCGACGAAATGGCTGCTGGCGGCAACACCGACGCCATGGGTCTGATCGTCACGGCCTATCTCGATCGATTGAAGACCGATCCCAGCCTGCTGCCGACCGTGCTCGACTGGACGGTCAATCTGGCAAAGGCCGGACAGGTGACGCCGATCATCGAACTGGCTGCCACCTACCTCGCTCCCAAGGCCGACACGGAAATCGCCGGCAAGGTGCTTCCCGTCGCCGAGGACGCTCTCTCCTTCCTGCCGCCCGACACCTATGTCGCGGTGCTTGTGGCCCAGGCCTACTATAACGGTTGGGGTACGGCGCCCGACGTGGCGCGCGGCAACGCCTTGATCGAGGCCGGCGCCGCCGCGGGCAACCCCGACGCGCTTGCCGAGCTGGGCCTGCAATATGTCTACGGCATGGGCCGCAAGCAGAGTTCCGAGACCGGCATCGCCTTGCTCGACAGCGCGGCCGCCCTCGGCCATGGCGTTGCCCGCGTCGAATTGGGGCGGCTGAGCTCGTCGGCGACTGGCCCAGGAGTCGATCGGGTCAAGGCCTACTCGATGTTCCTCGACGCCGCCGTCAACGGATCGAGCGCCGGCATGCTCGAAGTGGGACGGCTCTATCTCGCAGGCTGGGGTATCGGCGCCGACGAGGAGCGCGGCCTCGAATGGCTCGAACGAGCAGCCGCCCTCGGCAATCTCGACGCCATGTACCAGCTCTACTTCCACTACCATTCCAAGCCCGACGCCAGGAGCCAGTCGCTGGCGCGCCTTTGGCTCGATCGCTCCGTGGACGCCGGCATCAACCCGGCCCGCCTGCGCCTCGCCGTGCACAAGCTCTCCACCGAAGGCAGCAAACCCGGGAGCGCCGGCTACGACGACGCCGTCTCGCTGCTCGATGACGCCTTTGCCGCGGGCTACAACACCGCGCGCAAGTTCAGCCAGACGACCACCGCCTTCCAGCTGCCGACGCCGGGCGAAAAGAAGGAGTAGGCCATGACACTGCGCACCCATTTGCTTGCCGTCGCGATCCTCCTCGGCACAGCCACCGCCACCCACGCGGCCGGCCTCGCCTATCCCTGCGAAAACATTGGCGAGCGGGCCCGCCTTACCGGCTTCGGCACGGCGGTCTACCAGGGCGACGATGGTTGGTTCTTCCGCAGCAACGAGATCGGGCATGCCTGGTCCATGTCCGAGCGCTCGGAGACATTCCTCGAGCGCCTCAGTGCCATTCT
>DATCRS010000577.1:0-4766 GCA_036568845.1 Devosia sp.
GCGCCGGGAGGGGTACGCGGCGACCGGGTAGAGGGAGGAACAAGGGTGCCGGCAAGCTGCTGGGGAACAGCTCATGGATGAGACGCCGCTTGGGCGCATGGTCGTGCGGCTGGCCGCCGCGGTGGCCATCGCGGGCGGCCTTTCGCTCGCCGTCGCCACGGCGGTGACGGTGCTGAGCGTCATTGGTCGCGCTCTGATCCCCCTTCGCCTGGGCCCGATACCAGGGGACTTCGAGCTGGTTCAGGCCTCGACCCTCTTCGCCGTGTTCTGCTTTCTGCCCTGGTGCCACCTCGAACGCGGCCATGCGGTCGTGGCCATTCTCACCGACCGGCTGCCCGCCCGCCTTGGAGCGGTGATGGAATTTGTGTGGGACGTCGTGATGGCGATCGTCGCGGCGTTCATCGCCTGGCGTTTCGCGGCGGGCCTCCTCGACAAGCTCGCCAACGGCGAGTCCACCTTCATCCTCCGTATTCCCCTCTGGGTCCTCTATGCCGGCGGGATGATCGGCGCGGCGACCTTCGTCCTCGTCGCGCTCTATTGCGCTGCACGATCGGGCCGTAACGCGCTGTCGACAAATCCGGTCGCGCCGGTCTCGGGGGGCGGCGAATGAGCAATGTCGAACTTGGCCTCCTGGCCTTCCCGGTCTTGCTCGTGCTGATCTTCCTGCGCATGCCGATCGGCCTCGCCATGCTGGTCGTCGGCGTGGTGGGAAACTACCTCATCACCAAGTCGTGGAATCCCAATCTGGCGATGTTCAAGTCGCTGACCTACTCCACGTTTTCGAGCTACTCGCTCTCGGTGGTGCCGCTGTTCCTGCTCATGGGACAGTTCGCTTCACTGGGCGGCATCTCGAGGCAACTCTTCGATGCCGCGGCATCGTGGCTCGGCCATCGTCGCGGCGGCGTGGCAATGGCAGCGATCGGTGCCTGTGCCGGGTTCGGGGCGATTTGCGGCTCGTCGCTGGCGACGGCGGCGACAATGGGCCAGATCGCGCTGCCCGAGCTGCGCAAGCACGGCTATTCGGGGGCGCTGGCCACCGGCACGCTTGCCGCGGGCGGCACGCTCGGCATCCTCATTCCGCCCTCGGTGATCCTCGTCATTTTCGCCATCCTAGCAGAGCTCAACATCGCGCGCCTCTTCATGGCCGCGATGGTCCCGGGCGTGCTGGCGGCGGTAGGCTACATTGTCGCTATCGCCGTAACGGTCCGGCTTCGTCCCGAGCTCGCCGGCCAACCCTATAAGCGCGTACCCTATCTCGAGCGGTTCCGGCTGCTCCTCGCCATCTGGCCGGTGCTGCTGATCTTCTTCCTCGTGATCGGCGGCATCTATTTCGGCTGGTTCACCCCCACCGAGGCGGCGGCGATCGGCGCGGCCGGCACGGCGCTCATCGCCCTGCTGCGTGGCGGGTTCACGCGGGCCGCCTTCATCGGCTCGCTACTGCAGACCGCCAAGGCGACGGCAATGATCTTCCTCATCATCCTGGGCGCCGCGGCGCTCAACAACTTCCTGGCGCTCAGCCAGCTGCCGCAAGCCGCTGTCACCCTCGTGAGCGAGCAGGGGTTCAATCCCTGGGCGGTGCTGGTGCTGATGCTGGTTTTCTACCTGGTCCTGGGCTGCTTCATGGACTCGCTGTCTATGATCCTGCTCACCGTGCCCATCTTCTACCCCATCGTTTCGGCACTCGACTTCGGCCTGCCGCCAGCCGAGTTTGGGCTCTGGTTCGGCATCCTGGTGCTGATCGTGGTCGAAGTCGGCCTCATCACACCGCCGGTGGGGATGAACCTCTTCGTCATCAATTCGATGAGCAAGGGAACGAGCCTCAGCCAGACCTATGCGGGCGTGCTGCCGTTCGTCGTATCGGACGTCGTGCGCACCGCCATCCTGGTGCTGTTCCCGGCCATTTCGCTGTTCCTCGTGCATTGGATGTTCTGACATGCACAAACCCTGTGGCGGTCTCGGCCGCCCAGTTTTGAACCAACTAGGGAGGAGACTATGAAGAGACGTGCATTCCTGGCCGGCACCGCCGCCGGATCGATAGCTCTTGCGGCCCCTGCCATTCTGAGGGCGCAGGAAACGACAACTCTGCGCGTGCACCAGATGCTGCCCGCCCAGGCGACCATTCCGGCCAAGGCGATCGACCCCTGGACCAAGCGGGTCGAGGAAGCCTCGGGCGGCCGGCTCAAGTTCGAGCTCTATCCGGCCATGCAGCTGGGTGGCGCCCCGCCCGACCTCTACGACCAGGCCAAGGACGGCGTGGTCGACCTGATCTGGACCGTCCTCGGCTACACGCCCGGCCGCTTCCCCAAGTCGGAAGTGTTCGAGCTGCCCTTCATGGTCACCAAGGGCGAGGCGACATCCGTGGCGTTCCAAAAATTCGTCGAAGCCAACTCGATGGACGAGTTCGCGGGCGTGAAGCTGCTGTGCGTCCATACGCACGGACCGGGCCTCTTCCACACCAAGGACCCGGTCACCAAGCTCGAAGACCTCAAGGGCATGAAGATCCGCGGCGGTTCGCGCATCATCAACGACCTGTTGACCCGCCTCGGCGCCGAGCCGGTAGGCCTGCCGGTGCCGCAGGTGCCCGAGGCGCTGTCGACCGGCGTCATCACCGGCACAACCATCCCGTGGGAAGTGACGCCCTCACTCAAAGTCGCAGAACTGGTCAAGAACCATACCGGCTTCTCGGGCACGCACGGCCTCTACACGCAGACCTTCGGCTTCACCATGAACCTCGACCGCTACAATGGCCTGCCCGACGATCTCAAGGCGATCATCGACGCGAACTCGGGCGTCGAGACCGCCCGGGCCTTCGGCGCGGTGATGGATGCCGGCGATGCAGTCGGCCTCAAGATCGCGCAGGATGCCGGCAACAACATCATCACTCTCGACGATGCCGAGACGGCGCGGTGGAAGGAAGCCGCCCAGCCGACGATCGACAAATGGCTGGCCGACATGCAGGCCGCCGGGGCCGACGGCAAGGCTCTTTACGACGCCGCGGTCGCGGCGGTCGAAGCTGAAACAGCTCCCTGATCGACCAGGGAGGAATTGGCCTGCGCATCGCGGGCCGTCGATTAAGTGGTGTGTCGGGGATCAGACTCCCGACATTGGGGCAGACGGGGGCGCGCACGGGGCGCCCCCGTCTTTATGAGCGGTAGCCCAAATCGATCACGGCGCGGCCGCCGGTGAAACGAGAGACGCAGGCGCACATGCGCTTGCCTTCGTGCTTCTGTTCGGCGCTGAAGAACACGTCGCGATGGTCGATTGCGCTGTCGGCCTTCAGCACGTCGACGGCGCAGAGGCCGCATTCACCGCGGCGGCAGTCCGAGATCATGTCGATGCCGGCCTCGGTGAGGGCATCGAGCAGGGTCTGATCGGGGCGGACCTCAACGGTGACGTTCTGCTCGGCAATGTCGACCCTGAAGCCGGTTTCGGCGAACTGGCCGCTGTCGCCGAAGACCTCATAGTGCAACCGGCCTACCGGGCGTCCGGCCGCCACCCAGGCCCCGCGCGCAGCCTCGAGCATGCCGATGGGGCCGCAGACGTAGAGTTCGCCATCAGCAGGCAGGGCGGAGATTTCGGCGACGAGGTCGATGCGGCGGCCTTCGTCGCCGGCGAAAAGCTCGAGCTCGTCCCCGAGCAGTGCTTTGAGCTCGTCGGCGAAAGGCATGTCGCGACGGCACTTGGCGCCATAGACCATGCGGAAGGGTGTGCCGCGGGCATGAAGAGTCAGCGCCATTCCGTAGATCGGCGTGATGCCGATGCCACCGGCCACGAGCAGGCACGACGCGCTGCGCCACGAGAGCTCGAAGCGGTTTTCGGGTGCGGTGATCTCGACCAGGTCGCCCGGAGCGAGCCCCCACATGAAGCGCGAACCGCCTCGGCTATGGGCATGGCGTTTGACCGCGATGCGGATCCGGCCCGGCGGAGCGGGGAGGCAGGTATAGGAGCGCGTCGCCGTGCCGCCGCCGATGCGCACGCGCAAATTGGTATGCGAGCCGGCGTCAAAGCGGGGCACGGCGCCGTGCGGCGCAAATTCGAAGAGCCGCGTGTCGTCGGCAACCAGCCGGGTCTCCGAGAGTTCGCCGGTCATCCATTCCAGCCGGTTGCGCATCAGCCGGTCACCAAGGCCAGAGCGGGAACGCGGCGCATCAGGCTGCGATCGTGCTCGATGACATATTCGAGATTCTGCCGCGCCAGGCGGCCATGCTCGCGGGCAAGTGCCTCGGCCCGGCCACCCTCGCGCAACTCGATGGCGTTGACGATGGCCTGGTGCTGCGCCTGACCGACCACCAGCGAGCGGCGGAAGGCGATGACGTCGGCCTGCTTGTCGAGAAAGGCGCTGGGAGAGGCGAAGGGCAGCTGGGTCACCCGCTCGATTTCGCGGCGGATGGTTTCGCTGCCGGCGAGCCCGGCGAGCGCCTCGTGGAACTCGGCATTGAGATCGACATAGCGATCGAAGTCGAGATCCTCGGGGCGGTCGGCCATGGTTTGGTCGAGGCCGCGGAGCAGCTCCTTGATGGCACGCAACTTGGCCGGCGGCACACCGCGCTCGGCTGCGAGTCGCGCCGCAGTGCCTTCGAGCACGCCGCGCAGTTCGATGGCGTCGATCACCTCGTCGCGGGTGAAGCTGCGCACGGCGTAGCCGCCCGAGGGGATCAGTTCGAGCAGGCCCTCCTGTTCGAGGCGGGCCAGCGCCGCTCGGATCGGCGTGCGAGAGATGCCGAGTTTTTCGGAAATTGCGATCTCGGACAGGCGCTCGCCGGGAC
>DATCRS010000578.1:0-2877 GCA_036568845.1 Devosia sp.
CATCGCCGCACCGAAAGCGAGATCATGACGAGTGATTGGTGCGGCGAGGCTGGGTGGGAGGTGTGTCGACAGCTTCCAGGCCAAGCCGGGAAGGTCTGACGGGCACAGGTAACCCGTCGCCTTAATTTGCTGCCGCGGCAGGGCTCGTGTTCGGCCCTGTCAGAAGGGGTTCGACTGGAGAAGCGCGAAGAGCGTGGTCTGGTCAGGACAAGGACCCTGCGGCGGTGGGGCATTCCGATAAACGCCCCGGAGCTTCCCGGTCGAACGCCCAAAACCCCGGTCACGACGGCGGAGCAGGGCTCCTGTCCCGGCAATGGGACACTCGAACTATCGACGGGCCATGCTCCGCCGTTGTTCGCGTTCTTTGACATCCCCCGGAGGGCGCGAGCCCGTCCGGTGCATCGGTATGCCCCAACTTCACAGCGGCTAACGGTTTGCGAGGAACTGGATAGGCATCGTGCCGAGGATGGCGCCGTCTGCGTCGAGCAGGTTCAGGGTGGTCATACGGCTCTCCAACACCCCCTCGCGGGTCAGACTGCCGCGCATGACGATAGGCTCGTCAGAGGTGAACTCCGCCCAGTCGACATAACGCGCCTCGCTGGACTCAAAGACCGCCTGATGTACGTCACTGTCGTCTATCTGCAGAAGCAGCGTCGACTCCGTGCTGGCGTCGACCACTGAGTAGCTGCACTCGTAGACGATCCGCGAGCCCTCGACCGAGGACGTGAAGGTCATTTCGACCTCCTGCAGCAGCTCGGGGTATTCCTCGATGAAGGCGTCCACCTCATCAGCGGACATGCCGCTCACGATCGTCAGCGGCGGGACTGCTATCTTGGCGACCGTCTCTGTTTCCTGCGGGACCGGCAGATCGCTTTGCGCAATTCTGGTGGAAGCTGAAACGATCCTCGCCTGCTGGACCGCGGCCTGTCCAGCCCGAGGCCTTGGGAACACGGTTTCGACGTCGAGAACGACGTTGCGGCCCAAATGCAATTGGGTGTCGCGGGTCTCGAAAGTATTCTCGCTGACCGAAGTCTTGAAATGGAGCGTGCTGTTGAGCCTGATCCACCCCGACAGTCCAACCTCGGGCCAGTTCACCTTGACAGCGTTGCGGCCGAGATTGCGGACACAGTGACAGACATACCACCTGGAGTGGTCCTCGTCCTCCCAGTTCCATGAACGATACTCGGCGGTGTACCGATTGTCCTGGTAGGCGCCGCCAGCGCTGCCGAGATTGTCGGGACACTCGAACACCGGAGCCGCGACAGCCGTGCCGGCGATGCTCCATGAGAGCGCCGCCACAGCGGCAACGATGGGTGCCGTGCGATACATGTCAGGTCTCCTTGTCCGGTGAGGTTTCGGTGACACGGACGATGCCCATGTAGTCCTTGAGCAGGTTCACGAACTGGCCGAAGTAGAACCCGAGAATGATGCCGCCCCAGTTCGACAGCTCTGCCGGGATGGGCTCGCCAAGCAACGCGATGCCGACGACGCTGACGATGATGATCACCGCGATGAGCCCGGAGACAAGGCTGATGGTGTTGATGAGGCGTGCGATGGGCGCCGCGGAGAGCTCGATGCGGCGCAAGGTCAGGTTGGGCTTCGGATCGCTGGGCTGTCCGTCCGTCGTCATGGCATGATCCTCTGATGGGCCGAGGATGCATCTGATGGGTCTGCATTGGCAGGGGCCCAGGCTACCGACAGTTGTTCTGCGTAAGGGCAGCGCAGCAAGCGCTGCGTTACGCGTGAACACCGTGCCGAGCGCCTCTGTCGAGGCCATGCAGAAGTCGCGCTAGTCGCCTAGAGCCGCCGTCATCTGGGCGATCAGGCGGGCGTCGTCCCAGTAGTTGGCCTGCAGCCACTGGTCGGCGGTGGCGACTTCGGCGGGGTCGCGCGGGACCCAGCCGATGCGCAGCGCGACGCAGTGCCGGTCGGGATGGCCGAGATTGTACATATGGGCCATCGCCTCGATCACCCGCTTGGAATGGCCATAGACGTTCTCGGGGTTGGTCGCCCAGCGCGTCTTGGGGTCAGCCCAGTCGGACGAGGGGATGATGACGCGGCGGATATTGTAGCGGTCGCAGGTCGCCATCAGCCGCGCGGTGCCGATCACGGCGGCCCAGTGACCCGGATCGGGGTCGTTGGTGCCGGCCGAGGTCGCAACATGAATGACGCCGTCGGCCTTTTCGAACGCGGCGCGGATCTCGGGGGCGTCGTAGTCGATGCTGGCGAGATCGGCCATGACATCGGCCCCCGTCACGCGGTCGAAACCGATGGAATCGGGAAAGGCGGCCTTCAATTTGCGGCCGATGGTGCCCATCGCGCCGAAGATCAGGATGGTCATGCGGCAAGTCCCAGCATCTGGTCCTGCAAGAGGCGCAGGGCGTAAAGGCGCGTGGTGGCATCCGGCGCGGCGTTGGCCTTGGTGATCAGTTCGCCCTTCTTCACCGGGGCGATCACCTTGCCGCCTTCGAGCAGGCCGACCGGCACGGCGTGTTTTTCGCGGGCATCGCCGATGGTCATGATGAAGCTGCGATAGCAGGTCTCGCCGATGGCATCGAAGGTTTCGCCAACCGTCAGGTCGCGCTTGGCGACGGCGCAGACTTCGGCGACCGGGTTGGGCAGCGGCACCATGTCAGGCTTGCCGTAGAGCATGATGCGGGCGGCCGTCAGCGGTACCTCGAGCGAAGTCAGGTGATAGGGGCGGAAGAAGCTGTAGTACGGCCCCTTGCCAATGTGCAGGTCATCCATGCGCTCGATGATGCGCGGGTGCTCGGCTTCGACGATGCAGAACACGCCCGGCGCAACGCCCTTGCCGATGGTGAAGTCGACGACGCCCTTCTTATCGAGAATACCGCCGGCGTCCTTGGGGATCAGCAC
>DATCRS010000579.1:0-4649 GCA_036568845.1 Devosia sp.
CCTCTAAATGCCGCCGCCACTGTTTTCCCTAGAGTTTCCCGATGTTCGAAACGCTCAAGAAGGCCACCCTCGACAAGATTTTCGTGCTGATGGCGGAATACGCTGCCGATCCGCGCACCGAGAAAATCGACTTGGGCGTCGGCGTCTACAAGGACGAAAAGAACGTCACCCCGGTAATGCGCGCCGTCAAAAAGGCCGAGCAGCGCATCCTCGATAGCGCCACCACCAAGACCTATAAGGGTGTTGTCGGAAATAAGGAATTTTCCGCGGCAATCGTGGACCTGGCGCTCGGGGATGCGGTGGACAAGTCGCGCATCCGGTGCGTCAACGGCGCTGGGGGTACCGGCGCGCTGATGATTTTGATGCACGTCCTCGGCCGAGCGCGGCCGGGTGGCCGCATCTTCATTTCCGACCCGAGCTGGCCCAACCACTGGCCGCTGGCGGAAAACGCAAACCTCGTGCCGCAGACCTATCCCTACTTCGATGCAGCCACGCGTGGCGTGAATTTCGAGGCCATGATGGACGTGGTCGACGGCCTCACCGCCGACGACATCGTCCTGCTCCATGGCTGCTGCCACAATCCGACCGGTGCGAATCTTTCGCGAGATCAATGGGATGCGGTGAGCCAGAGCCTGCAGCGCACCGGCGCCTTCCCGCTCATCGACTTGGCCTATCTCGGCTTCGGCGATGGGCTCGAGGAAGATGCCTATGGCGTCCGCAAGGTGGTCTCGTCCGTACCGGAGTCGATGGTCGCCTTCTCAGCGTCGAAGAATTTCGGCCTCTATCGCGAACGCGCCGGCGTCGCCATTGCCATCGCCAAGGACAGCGAGGGCGCCGATGTCGTCTCGAGCCAGATGCAGAATATCATCCGCGGCACCATCTCGCAGACCCCTGACCACGGCGCCGAGATCGTCCGCGTCATCCTCGAGGACAAGGAACTGCGGGCCGAGTGGGAGGCAGAGCTCACCGAGATGCGCGAACGGATGATCCGGCTGCGCGCCAAGCTGGCCGCTGCGATCCGCCAGAAATCGAACTCGACCGACTTCGATTTTATCGCCGAGCATTCGGGAATGTTCTCGTTGCTCGGGCTGCCCGGCGACGTCGTCGCGAAACTTAAAACCGAGGACGCCGTCTATATGATCAACGACAGCCGGATCAACGTCGCGGGCATCCCTGAGGATCGGGTCGAGCAGCTCGCCGACAAGCTCCTCGCTGCCGTCCGCTGAGCCTTGCGGCGCACCCTTGCGGTGCGCCACAATCGACATACCTAAAGTAGAGAAATCCAAGTTTCCTGGAGGGGAACGACCATGAAGTTCTTCGTCGATACGGCGGAAATCGCAGACATCAAGAAGCTTTACGAGACCGGGCTTCTCGATGGCGTCACCACCAACCCCTCGCTCGTCGCCAAATCCGGACGCAACTTCCTCGAAGTGATCGCGGAAATCTGTGGCATCGTGCCCGGCGCGGTGTCGGCCGAGGTCGCCGCCACCGAGTATGAAGGCATGCTGGCCGAGGGGCGGAAGCTCGCCAAGATCGCCAGCAACGTCGTCGTCAAGGTGCCGCTGACCATTGATGGCCTGCGCGCCACCAAGACGTTCTCGGACGAGGGCATCAAGACCAACGTCACGCTCTGTTTTTCGCCCAATCAGGCGCTGCTCGCGGCCAAGGTCGGGGCGACCTACATCTCGCCCTTCATCGGCCGCCTGGACGACATCAATCTCGACGGCGTCGAGCTGATCGAGCAGATCCGGACCATCTACGACAACTACGACTTCAAGACCGAGATCCTGGCGGCTTCGATCCGCTCGGCCAACCACGTCACCCAGGTGGCGCTGGCCGGCGCCGACGTCGCCACCATCCCGCCGGCCGTGATCTACAAGCTCGCCGAGCACCCGCTGACCAAGTCGGGCCTCGAGCAGTTCGTCAAGGACTGGAAAGCCACCGGCCAGTCGATCGTCTGATCGATGGCTGACGCGCGGATCGCCGAGGCCGTCAAGGCGGCCTTGGCCGGGGTCGAAATTCCCGGTGGCGGCGCGCTCGCCGGCTATGGCGGGCTCTCCGAGATCATCGTCACCACCGGCGCGGTAGCCTTCGCCATTTCGGTCGCACCGGGGATGGAAGCCGCCTTTGGTCCGGCCCGGGCGGCTGCGCAGGCCGCCGCCGAAAAGGTGGTCGAGGGACGCAAGGTGATGGTGTCGCTCACCAGCGACAAGACCGCCGCCGCCCAAGGTCATGCGCCGCAGCGCGGGGTACCCGACAAGCAGGCTGTGCCGGGGATACGCCACATCATCGCCGTCGGCTCCGGTAAGGGCGGTGTCGGCAAGTCCACCGTCGCCGTCAATCTCGCGCTTTCCTTCGCCGCCGAGGGGCTCCGCACCGGCATTCTGGACGCCGACCTCTACGGTCCCTCCATCCCGAAACTGCTTGGCATCGAGGGGAAGCCGGCTGTCCGCGAAGACGGCATCTTTTCGCCGCATGAATCCTTTGGTTTGAAGGCCATGTCGATCGGCTCCATGCTGACGCCGGACCAGGCGGTGGTGTGGCGCGGTCCCATGGCGACCTCTGCGCTCCGCCAACTGCTGCGCGAGACCGACTGGGGTGGGCTCGACGTGCTGGTGGTCGATCTGCCGCCCGGAACCGGTGACATCCAGATCTCGCTGGTCCAGCAGGTGCCTCTGGCGGGCGCAGTGATCGTCTCTACGCCGCAGGACCTGGCGTTGATCGACGCCAAGAAGGCCATCGATATGCTCAAGCGCACCAACATCCCGCTGCTGGGGATCGTTGAGAACATGAGCTATTTCGTCGCGCCCGACACTGGCAAGCGCTACGACATTTTCGGCCACGGGGGCGCGCAGGCTGCCGCTTCGCGGCTGGAGCTGCCGTTCCTCGGCGAATTGCCGCTCCATATCGCGATCCGAGAGACCTCGGACGCAGGCAAGCCCGTCGTCGCGACTCGCCCCGATGGCGTCGAGGCTAAGGCATTCCGCAGCATCGCGAGCAAGATCCTGGCGGCCCAGCCGCAGCTTCGCGCATGATCGAGGTGCGTCCCGCCGGCCGGAGCGATATCCCCGCGCTCATCTCCATCGATCCGCTGACGCTGACCGATGTCGAGCGTCGCCAGTCGATCGCGCGCTGGACCGCCGCCGGGCAGTGCCTCGTGGCGCTGCGCGCCGGCAAAGTGGTCGGCTACGTCGCGCTCACCCATAGCTTCTTCCACCAGGCGTTCGTCGAAATGCTGATAGTCGCCGAGGACGACCGCCGGTCGGGGGTCGGCGCGGCGCTGGTCGAGCACTGCCTCGGCCTGGTGTCGAATGGGGAGAAACTCTGGAGTTCGACCAATACGTCGAATCTCCCGATGCAGGGCCTGTTGCTGAAACTCGGCTTCCAACGCAGCGGCGTCGTCGAGAACCTCGACGAGGGCGATCCCGAGCTCATTTTCGTCCGCCTGCCAAGGGGCTGACGTCGAATTCCGCTAGCCATCGCCAACGAGATGACAGGTCCCGAGTCGGCTGCTATGCAATCGATTACATCGACGGCCTGGCCGTAGCGCAATTGCCGTCAAAGACGGGTAGGGGAGGGATGATGTTTTCTGTCGAGCGTAGGGATTTCGGCCCGAATTTCCTCTTCGGCGCGGCCACCGCGGCCTACCAGATCGAAGGCGGCCAGACCGATGGACGCGGGCCCTCCATCTGGGACACTTTTGCTGCAACGCCTGGCAACGTAAAGAACCTCGACGATGGCCACATGGCCTGCGACCACTACAACCGGTGGCGGGAGGATCTCGATCTCCTGCGCGACGGTGGCTTTGACGCCTACCGCTTCTCGCTCGCTTGGCCACGGTTGATCCCTGGGGGTACGGGCGCGGTCAACCAGGCCGGCATCGATTTCTACGACCGGCTGATCGACGGCATGTTGGAGCGGGGCCTCAAACCCTTCGCCACGCTCTACCACTGGGACTTGCCCAGCCCCTTGCAGGACAAGGGCGGCTGGATGAACCGCGACATCGCCGCGGCTTTTTCCGACTACGCGGCGCTGGTGGCGAAGCACTATGGTGATCGCCTGAGCGCCGTCGCGACGATCAACGAGCCGTGGTGCGTGGCCTTTCTCAGCCACTTCCTCGGTATTCACGCCCCCGGCTATCGCGATATCCGCGCCGCTGCCCGCGCCATGCACCACGTGCTCCTCGCCCACGGCACAGCGGTAGATGCGCTACGTGCCGAGGGCGCCAAGAATCTCGGCATCGTCCTCAACCTCGAAAAGTCGGAGCCGCTGACCGGTTCAGACGAGGACAAGACCGCCTTTGACTATGGCGATGCGCTCTTCAACCGCTGGTATCTCGGCGGTGTGTTCAAGGGCCAGTATCCCGAGATCCTCACCAAGGCTCTGGCTGGCGTCCTGCCCGAAGGTTGGGAGCGGGACATGGAGGTGATCAGCCGGCCGCTCGACTGGCTCGGCATCAACTACTATACCCGCGGACTCTACAAGTACGACGGCAGCCGCTCGCCTTTCCCGATCGCGCAGCAGAAGGGCGATCTTGAGCGCAACGATCTCGGCTGGGAGATCTACCCGCAGGGCCTCACCGACCTCCTGGTGCGTGTCTCAAACGAATACACCAAGCTGCCGGTCTACGTAACCGAGAACGGCATGTC
>DATCRS010000580.1:0-2748 GCA_036568845.1 Devosia sp.
TCACCTCGAGCTCGCGTTTGCCGCCAACGGCGCGCACGGTCGCGCCCACCGCCGACTTAAAGGCGGCGGTGGTATCCGGCCGATTGTTCTTGCCGCGTGGAGGTTGAGCCATCAGTGCGCTTCTCCGGCGGTGGTGGCGAACAACAGGAACATCGGCTCGTAGCGCTCCTTTGCCCATTCGGGATGAGCGGCAATATCGGCGTCCGTCGCCGCCCACTCATCCATCGTGTCGAGCCGCAGGCCGGCGCGCTGCAGCGCGTTGACCGTGGTCGAGATCAGCCGATGGAATTTCACCACGCCATCGGCAATCCAGTTGGTCAGCCGCTTGCCCTCATTGAGGTACTGATACACGGCACCAACCATCCGTCCCTCGGCGTCGGTCATGAAATCCGGCGTGGCGCGGGCCGCAAAGACGGGGTGCTCCATCGAGAACACGAAGCGGCCGCCATGCTTCAGTGCCCGGCGAACGCGCGCGCAAAGGCTATCGAAATCCTCGATGTAGTGGACCGCAAGCGAGGATAGGACGAGGTCGTATGTGTTCGCACCGAAATCCGCGGTCTCGAGGTCGGCGCGGCGGAACTCCACCGGGAGGCCGGCGCAGATTTCGCGAGCTGAGGACAGCATGCGCTCGGAGATATCGAGCCCGGTGACTGACGCGGCTCCTTGCTCGGCGGCCCAGCGGCAGTGGTAGCCGAGGCCGCAGCCCAGATCGAGTACCCGGAGCCCCTTGAGTTCGGGTAGCAGCGCCTGCAACGACGGCCATTCACCGGCCATGGCAAGGCCATCGCGCGAGCGCGGCAGCTTGCCATAGCCTTCGAAGAAGGCAGCGTCGTCGTAGATGTTCTGGGCCATCGCTGTGCCACGCCCTCGTGGATCGACAGGCTCACCATGAGGCTACTGCTAGGCCGACGCCACAGTAGACCTCATCCTGAGCCTGTCGAAGGACGAGGTCGTGCCGTTGAAGTTTTACGCCATCACCGCCAGGTTGGCAGCCGACTCTGGCAGGTCTTCGCCAAACACGCGCTGGTAGAACTCGGCCACCACGGGGCGCTCGAGCTCGTCGCACTTGTTGAGGAAGGTCAGCCGGAAGGCAAAGCCGACATCGCCAAAGATCTGGGCGTTCTCGGCCCAGGTGATCACCGTGCGCGGGCTCATCACGGTCGAAAGATCGCCGTTGATGAAGGCCGAGCGGGTGAGATCGGCGAGCCGCACCATGTTGGCGATCGTCTTCTTGCCCTTGTCGTCCTTGCCGTAGGCTTTGTTCTTGGCGAGCACGATGCCGACTTCCTTGTCGTGCGGCAGGTAGTTGAGCGTGACGACGAGGCTCCAGCGGTCCATCTGGCCCTGGTTGATCTGCTGCGTGCCGTGATAGAGGCCCGACGTATCGCCCAGGCCAATGGTGTTTGTGGTCGAGAACAGGCGGAAGGCCGGATGCGGCACGATCACGCGGTTCTGGTCGAGCAGAGTGAGGCGGCCCGACTGCTCCAGCACGCGCTGAATCACGAACATAACGTCCGGGCGGCCGGCATCATATTCGTCGAAGACGAGCGCAATGTTGTTCTGCACCGCCCAGGGCAGTATGCCGTCACGGAATTCGGTGACCTGCTTGCCGTCCTTCAAAACAATCGCGTCCTTGCCGACGAGATCGATGCGGCTCACATGGCTGTCGAGGTTGACGCGCACCAGCGGCCAGTTGAGGCGCGAGGCGACCTGCTCGATATGAGTCGACTTGCCGGTGCCGTGATAGCCTTGCACCATGACGCGGCGGTTGTAGGCAAAGCCTGCAAGGATCGCGAGCGTGGTGTTGCGGTCGAAGAGGTAATCCGGGTCGACCGGCGGCACGTGCGGATCGGTTTCGGCATAGCCCATCACCTTCATGTCGCTGTCGATTCCGAAGGTCTCGCGGACAGAATATTCCTTGTTTGGCAGATTGGTGAATTCAGGCATTTCGTTGCAGCTCTTCACGGAAATAGGTCAAGGCGCCTGCCTTGAAGATTGCCGGCTCTATAGCAGCATCATCACGGCGGCGGTAGGGCGGATTTGGGCAGCGTGGCTGGGTGTCCGCCGGCATGGCCACCCAGATAAATGGCTATTGCTGCGCGAAATACCAAACGAACGAGTACCACACCTCGCGGAACAGCATCGGCACCTGCGTGGCGAGCGTTTCGTACCGACTGGTGGGGGTGGGCGAAGGTTCGGCATCGAGCTTGAAGGTGTCCGCCATCCACATCGCGCGGCGCATATGCAGCGGATCGGACACCAGCAGGATCCTGCCGATCCCCTCGCGCTCGATGATCGGCAGGGCGAAGACAAAGTTCTGCCTGGTCGTGTGGGACTCGGTCTCGATGTAGATCACATTGGCCGGAACGCCATGGGCGACGGCCCAGTCCCGGCCGACCTCGGACTCGGCCAGTGCATCGCCGGGCCCCCGTCCCCCCGTAATGAGAAGCCGGCTAACGCGGCTGCGGTGATAGAGGTCGACCGCATGCCGCAGCCGTTCCTCGAACACCGGGCTGGGTGCGTTGCCTTCGGATGCGGCCCCGAGCACCATGGCCGCATCCGCCGGGCCGTCGCTGGTGGTCCCGGCATAGGTCCAGATCAGCCAGGCGAACTGGCCGGCGGCGTAGAGTACCAGGAGGACGAGACCCAAAGCCAAGAACTTGAGCTTGCGCATCAGCGCTAGTCCGCAAGCGGGTGGTGGGTCTCGACCAGGGTGCGGAGCTTCTCGTCGAGAACGTGGGTGTAGAT
>DATCRS010000581.1:0-17871 GCA_036568845.1 Devosia sp.
GGGAACGCGAGTTCGCCATCGCCAAGGAGTTGGGGCTGCGCTCCGCCGTCACCACGCGGCCCGGTGGGCTCTACCACCGCCACGCGCAAAACCTGCATGCCCTGCCGCGCGTCTCGCTCAACGGCCTCTTCCAGTCGCGCCGCTATGTCGACGTCTTCGCCACCGGGGCGATCTTCTCCCGCCTGCCTGGTTAGTTCTCCCGCGAGTGCAAATCGGCTATGGGGTGCCGGTCCAACTCTCGTGAGTCATCATGGCTGATCTGATCGTCGACGGCGCCCGCCCCGTATCCGGCACCATCCGTCCCTCCGGCAACAAGAATGCCGTGCTGCCGATGCTCTGCGCCACGCTGCTGACCGCCGAGGAGGTCACGCTCACCAACGTCCCGGAAATCAGCGATGTCGACAAGATCGTCGAGTACTTCCGCTCGCGTGGTTCGCGCGTGGACCGCGACCTCGGTGCCCAGACACTGACCGTTCAGCACGATTTCGGCGCCTTCTCGACCAGCGGTGCCGAGCTGCCGGTCGGTATCCGGGCCGCCGTGCTGCTTCTCGCCCCGGTGCTGATGCGCAGCACGCATCTCATCTTCGACACCGAGGCAAAGGGCTGCGCGCTCGGCGTCCGCGAGATCGACCCGCATCTCGAAATCCTCGAGCGCTTCGGCGCCACCATTGCGGGCACGCACCCCTACCGGATCGAGCGGCGCGGCGCGATCAGTGGCGTCGACATCTGGCCCGATTATGCGTCGGTGACCGCCACCGAGACCTTTGTGATGATCGCGGCTGTGGCCGAGGGCACGTCGCAACTCAACAACGCCGCCTCCGAACCGCACGTGCAGGCCCTCTGCGACATGCTGGCCTCGATGGGCGCCGACCTCGATGGCATCGGTACGTCGAAGCTCACCGTTCGTGGCGTCCGTACGCTCCACGGCACCACAGCCCGGGTGCCCGACGACCACCACGAGGTTGCGACCTTCCTCGCCATCGGCGCGGTTACCGGGGGGCGGCTCACGGTCGAGACCGACATGGCCCCGCACATGACGCTCATCCTCCGCCAATTCGGCAAGCTGGGGCTCGAGTTTGCGATCGGAGAGGGGAGCATCACCGCTACCGGCTGGACCCGCCGCATCACCGAACCCTACACCGCCGAGATGCTGCCCAAGATCGAGGCGGCGCCCTGGCCCTATTTCCCCGCCGACCTCCTGCCGCATGCGGTCGGCGTCTCTGTCGGCTGCGAGGGCGACATCATGTTTTGGAACAAGGTCTATGAGGGGGCACTGGGCTGGAGCGCGGAGCTTCTCAAGTTCGGCGCCCGCGTTCACCTCTCCGATCCGCACCGGCTCGTCGTTTTCGGCGGCAATACGCTGCGGCCCGCGACGGTGGAGGCGCCCTACATCATCCGTGTGGTCGTGGCCTTGCTGATCGCGGCCATGCAGATTCCCGGCGAGTCGCGTATCAAGAATGCCGACCCGATCCGCCGCGCCTATCCGCACTTCGTCGAAAAGCTGACGGCGCTCGGCGCCAAGGTGCGCTGGGAGTAGGGCGGCTCACGGCCCGTCGGGCTTGGCCATCCAGCGGATGATCCACGCCGCGGGAAAGAACCACGCCCCACCGGCGACGGCGAAGAAGAGGATCAGCGCCCACCACGGCGCCTCGGCGAGCCAGTTGCTGTAGATCGCTCCGGCCAGCACGCACCAGACCGCGATGAGGCCGAGCGTCAGCAGCGTGCCGATCAGCTTGCGCGTTCTCTGGGTCATGTTCTTGTCATCCGTTTCCTGCGTCAAAGCGGCCGTTGCATTGGCTGGAGCAGGGGCGTACCAACCGCCCGCGCAAACTGGTCCGGGATCACGCACTTGGCAAGCATCGAAACGCCGCACCTCGCCGCCGCTCGTCCCGCCGCCGACCGGCTCCGGCCGGTGCGCATCTGGCTCTATGGCATCGCCTTCCTGGTGCTGCTGATGGTGGCGGTAGGCGGCATCACGCGCCTTACGGGTTCGGGCCTCTCCATTGTTGAGTGGAAGCCGATCTCCGGCATCCTGCCGCCGCTTTCCGAGGCCGAGTGGCAGGCCGATTTCGAAGCCTACCAGCAGATCCCGCAGTACCAGTTCGTCAACAAGGGCATGACCCTTGGCGAGTTCAAGTTCATCTTCTTTTGGGAGTGGTTCCACCGCTTCCTCGGCCGCGTCATCGGCCTTGCCTTCGCCGTGCCCTTCCTCGTCTTCCTCGTCCAGCGCCGCTTTTCCTGGAACCTGGCGCTGCCACTCGCCGGACTCTTCGTCCTGGGCGGCCTGCAGGGGGCACTGGGCTGGTGGATGGTTTCGTCCGGCCTCAGCGAACTGACCTCGGTTTCGCAATACCGCCTTGCGGCGCACCTGAGCGCCGCCGCGCTCCTCTTCATGGCGCTGGTCTGGGTTGCCCGCCGGCTCGAGCCACGGCCGATGACGTCCGAGCGCCCGCGCTGGCCGGTCGCGCTCCTCCTGCTCCTCATCCTCCTGCAGCTCATCGCCGGCGCCTTCGTCGCCGGTATCGATGCCGGCATGGGCTACAATACCTGGCCGCTGATGGACGGGGCGCTGATCCCTGCCGGGCTCGATGCGATCGAGCCGTGGTGGAAGAACCTCTTCGAGAACGCGCTGACGGTGCAGTTCGTCCACCGCTGCATCGCCTATGCCATCGTGCTCTATGCCGGCTGGCTGCTGTGGCGGCAGGCCCGTCGCGGTGGCTTTTCCGGCGCCCACGGCTGGCTGCCGCGTATCGCTCTCTTGATCCTGCTCCAGGTCATCCTCGGCATTTCGACGCTGCTGGCCCTGGTCCCCATCTCCCTTGCCCTCGGCCACCAGGCCCTGGCCTTCCTCATCTGCGGCGCCATAGTCGCCTATCTCGCTGATATGACAGGAAAAACAGCGCGGTAATATCGTACCACTGCGCGGTATTAAAGTACCGCAGATGCAACGCTTTGATTTAGCACATGATTTTTGTGCCTGTTGACAGGTCCCGGCAGTCCCTGTATCTCGCGCCCACCAAACTACAAGGATTCCAGCAATGAGCACGTACTCGGCCAAGCCGAGCGAGATCGAGAAGAAGTGGATCTTGATCGACGCGACGGATCTGGTGGTGGGCCGTCTCGCCTCCATCATCGCGCTGCGCCTGCGCGGCAAGCATAAGCCCACCTACACGCCGAACATGGACATGGGCGACAACGTCGTCGTCATCAACGCGTCCAAGGTGAAGCTCACCGGCAAGAAGCTCGATCAGCGTCGTTTCTTCTGGCACACCGGCTATCCGGGCGGCATCAAGGACCGCACCCAGCGCGAGCTGCTCACCGGCCGCTTCCCCGAGCGCGTGCTCGAGAACGCCGTGCGCCGCATGATACCGGGCGGCCCGCTCGGCCGCCAGCAGATGAAGAACCTCAAGGTCTATGGCGGTGCCGAGCATCCGCATGAGGCCCAGCAGCCGGCCAAGCTCGATGTCGGCTCGTTCAACTCCAAGAATGTGAGGGTCAAGTAATGGCCGAGACCGTGAACTCCCTCGAAGACCTCGGTACCGTCGCCGCTGTTCAGCAGCCGGCCGCTCCGGTTCACGTGCAGAAGATCGACGCCCAGGGCCGCGCCTATGCCACCGGCAAGCGCAAGAACGCCATCGCCCGCGTCTGGCTCAAGCCCGGCAACGGCAAGATCACCATCAACGGCAAGGACTTCAACCTGTTCTTCGCCCGCCCGGTGCTTCAGATGATCCTGCAGCAGCCGATCGTCGCCGCCTCGCGCAAGGACCAGTACGACGTCGTCGCCACGGTGACCGGCGGCGGCCTCTCCGGCCAGGCCGGTGCCGTCCGTCACGGCATCTCGCAGGCGCTGACCCACTATGAGCCCGAGCTGCGCGCCGTGCTCAAGAAGGGTGGCTTCCTGACCCGCGACAGCCGCGTGGTCGAACGCAAGAAGTACGGCAAGGCCAAGGCCCGCCGCTCCTTCCAGTTCTCTAAGCGCTAGGCGCTACTGGATCTCTCCGATTTGCCGAAGGGCCGGGTTGTCCCGGCCCTTTTGCTTTTGGGGCAACTGATGCGCCGGATGGGTGTGACCCTCCGGGGATGTCAAAGAGCGTTCCGAGGCTTAGCCGGAGGGGACGCAACCAGGCGCCCGGCGGACCCCAGTCCGTCGGGATGCACTGATGAAGGACTGCGCCGGCGGGCCAGAGGCCCGGAAAGCGTAGTGCACAAAGACTGGGCCTATTGGCCCGCCGACGCGACCGGACGTTTCCACCTCGCTCCGGCGGACCGCGGGGCATCTCCCCGGAACCCGCGGCATCCACCGCCCCGAGGGCGACCGACACCAATGGCGGACCCTCGCCATCCTCCAGGGATGGCATCCGGCCGGCCGGAACTTCGGCAAGGAGGGCGCGACACCCTCCATCCGACCCTGACCCCGCGAACCGTTCGCTCGCGATCCCGTCCAGTGCGGGGTCAGTGGGGGCATTGTATGATGGTGCCAAGGGGCGGGGATAAGTTCTTTTTCGTCAACCCGCACAAAGGCTTGCGGCTGGGTCTCCCTCGCCCTAGCGGGGAGGGACGTTGGGGTGAGGGCACATGTCCCGGACACCTTCTCGGTGGCTCCCCCACCCCCCACGCTGACCCCTCCCCGCAAGGGGAGGAGACATTCCGGCCGGCGCGTGTTGCCCTGGATCCGCGCCGTCGCGGGGATGACGGCCGGTGGGTGGGTGCGGGCGGCGAACGATCATGGCAACCCGGCCAATTCACCGACAGACGGGCTGGAGAGCAGTGCCCCTCTCTGCTACCAACGCCCCCATGAACCTCCCCCGCACGGTCCTCATCGTTACCGACGCCTGGCATCCGCAGGTCAATGGCGTGGTGCGCTCGATCGAGCGGGTGGTCGAGCAGATGGTGGCGCAGGGGATCGACGTAAAGCTCATCACCCCGCTCGAGTTCCGCACCCTGCCAATGCCGGGCTACGACGAGATCCGCCTGTCGATCGTCCACAAGCACACGGTGCACGAGAAGATCCGGTCGATACGGCCCGATGCCATCCATATCGCGACGGAGGGCCCGTTAGGCCTCATCGCGCGGAAATACTGCGTCGAGCGCAAGCTGCCCTTCTCGACCGCCTATCACACGCAGTTCCCCGAATACCTGCGCGCACGCCTTCCTGTGCCGCTGGACTGGAGCTACGCCTTCCTGCGCTGGTTCCACGGCCCCGCGCGCTATTGCCTCGTCGGCACCCCGCACCTCCAAACTTTGCTCGAAGCGCGCGGCTTCCCCAATGTCGCGGTGTGGACCAAGGGTGTCGACACCGAGCTGTTTCACCCCGACAAGCGGGCTGAGCTGGCGTTTGAAAGGCCTGTCTTCCTCTATGTCGGCCGGGTCGCCGTCGAAAAGAACATCGAGGCATTCTTGAAGCTCGATCTCCCCGGCACCAAGGTCGTCGTCGGCGATGGCCCCAGCCGCAGGGAGCTCGAGGCAAAATACCCCCACGCCGTCTTCACCGGCGCCCGCCATGGCGACGATCTCGCCCGGCTCTTCGCCGGTGCCGATGTCTTCGTCTTCCCCAGCCGCACCGACACGTTCGGCCTCGTCCTGCTCGAAGCGCTGGCCAGCGGCACGCCCGTGGCGGCGTTCCCGGTGACCGGTCCAATCGATGTCATCGGCAACGCGCCCGTCGGCGTCCTCAAGGAAGACCTCGCCGCCGCGGCCATGGAAGCGATGTCGCTCCACCGCGCCGATTGCCGCGCCTATGCCGAGCGATTCTCCTGGGAAGCCAGCACCCGCCAGTTCCTCGACCATCTTCCGCTGATCACGGGGTAGTCCGATGTCGACCAACCGCCTCATTCTCGGCACTGCCAACCTCGGCCTGGGGGAGGGCGGTCGCGACAATGCCTTCGCGCTGCTCGACACCTATGTCGAATTGGGTGGGGCTGTGATCGACACCGCCTCGGTCTACTCCAACTGGGTGCCGGGCGAAGAGCAGCGCTCCGAAACCATCATCGGTGAGTGGATGAAGGCGCGCGGCAACCGCGATCACCTGCGCATCGTCACCAAGGGCGCCCACCCGCCGCTCGACAATATGAGCGAGGGCCGCTGCGATCCGGCATCCCTCCGCCACGACGTGGACCTGAGCCTCAGGAAACTCCAGACCGACCGCATCGACCTGTGGTTCCTCCACCGCGACGATCCCAGAATCCCGGCTGCCGACATCCTCGGCCCGCTGCACGAGATGGTGGCCGAGGGCAAGATTGCCGCGATCGGCTGCTCGAACTGGACGCTGCCGCGCATCCGGGAAGCGGAGCGATCCGGCGGCTTTTCGGCCAACCAGGTGCTCGGCAACGTCCTGTGCCGCCTGATGACCCCGCCGGCCGACCCGACCAACATCGTCCTCGACCCGCCGATGTTCCACCACGCGGTCAACAACGAGCTCGAGCTGCAGCTCTATACATCGCAGTGCCAGGGCCTCTTCGAGAAGCGGGCTGCAGGCCGCGTGCCGCCACGCAACTACGACAACCCCGCCTGCGCCGCCGCGGCTGGCGAGATAGAAGCGATCGCCCAGAAGGTCGGCATCGAGCCCGGCCAGCTGATCCTGGCCTTCCTCACCGGCCTCGCCGCCAACGTCCGACCGGTCATCGGCCCGCGCGATCCGCAGCAGTTGCGCTACTCCTACGCCGCCGGCGACCTCAGCCTCGACACCGCCACCATCTCCGCCGTCGCCGAAGCCGCTAGTATGCAGGCCTTCCTCCGCTAGACGGGACGCTACTCGACCTTGAGCACCGCATAGTCCTGCGTGCAGCCCATCTCCGGCCCCTGCCGCATCGCGGTCTCGAGTTCGTGGCTGACGTATTTCTGGAAGTTCTCGTCGAGGAAACGGACTTCCTTGTCCATCATCAGCGTCATAGAGAGGTTCATGGCGTAAAGGTGGTGGTGCACGCAGGCGTCGCCCACCTCGTCCGGCTTGGCGCCATGGACCATGGCCGAGGCGATGCAGTCCTCGGTCATCGCATCGAAATAGGTGTATTCGACCGCGTCGAGCCTGACGCTCTGCAGCACCTCGGTCCCCAACGCGCGGCAGGCCGCCACCGCATCGTCGGCCTCCTCGGCCGTGATCTCGCCCTTGACGGACGCGAACCGCCGCTGGATCTCCTCGTTGGGTATACCGGCCGCAACCGCGATCGCATCCGTCTCCGGCAGCGAGGCGATCAGTCCCTCGTAATTGCCATCACAGCCGAGATCGGGCCCGATCTCGCTCGCCCGCTGCAGCCGGTCGCGCATAACGACGAACTGCTCCTCGACGACACCGGGCTGGTTCAGCGCGGCGAGGATCGCATCCCGCACCAACTCGGCAAACCTGAAGTGGTGATCGCACTCGTCTCCGGTTCGTCCGAAAATTGCCCATTGTTCATTGCATAGGCGATGCAGCTCTCGACCTCGGACTCGAAATAGAGCCGCTCCGCGGGATGCAGGTTCGTCCGCGCAGCGACTTCCTCGCCAATCGCCACGCACGCCTTGTGCGCCTCGCGCGCCGTCTCGGGACTGACCGAGTTCGACGCCTCGAGAATCCGATTGAGGAGTTGCCAGTCTTCCTCGGTCGCCTGTGCGACAGCCTGAGTGGCGAAGGTCGAAACGGCGATGACCGCGGCGAGCGCCAGCGCGACGAGCGTCTTGGGGCAGAGCATCTTGGCACCTGTCGAAACAAGCGCCCCCGCGGCGCCAATAACAGCCCCGCCGGCGCCGCCTGTCAATCCGCGGCTATCCGGCTTGTTCAGCCCGCGTTCAAACCCGCCCCGCCACAAGCGATCCGGTCCACTGGAACGGGTCGCCATGCGTCTTCTGATCTCCACCCTGGTCGGCCTCGCGGCCTATGTGCTCGTCGGCTATCTGGCAGCCGTCGTCATCTACCAGCTCATCCTCATCGACTCCTTCAACATGGATGTGGCGGGTGTGATCGTCCATGCCGACGTGACGGTGGGCATCCTCGTCGGCATCCTGTTCTCGCACGGCGGGCGCATGCCCTCCTGGCCCAAGAAGAACGAGAAGCCACGCGAGACGCTTGCCGGCCCCTTCTCTTGACCACCTCCGCTCCCCGGAATACATCACCGCTATGACTCACCAGGGTGTAGCAGCGCAGTCCCTCGCTCCCGGCCTCGCCGCCGGGGCCGGCGCATCGCGCGCTGGCGCCGCCGCTCGCTAGCTCTTCCCGATGGCCGCCTGGCGGCCGGGAAGAGCGGATAAATCAGCCGAGCTGCTGCGGTCCGATGGGCCGCTTAACCGAGTCAAAACCATAATTCCGCGATAATCCCCGTCTCCAAGAAGACGGCCCAGCGCCACCAGCCTCATGTGTCGCGCCGCGGACCCCGAGGATCAGATGAACGACGATTTCCACCGTATCCGCCGCCTGCCGCCCTACGTCTTCGCCCATATCGATCCGATCAAGGCCAAGCTGCGCTCTAGCGGCGTCGACATCATCGACTTAGGGATGGGCAACCCCGACATGCCCACGCCGCAGCACATCGTCGACAAGCTCAAGGAGACGGTGAAGGACCCGCGCACCCACCGCTACTCCACTTCTCGCGGCATTCCGGGCCTTCGCAAGGCCCAGGCGAGCTACTATGGCCGCCGCTTCGGCGTGAAGCTCGATCCAAATACTCAGGTCGTCGCGACGCTCGGGTCGAAGGAAGGATTCGCCAATATGGCTTCGGCCATCACCGCGCCGGGTGATGTCGTATTGGTGCCCAACCCGACCTATCCGATCCATTCGTTCGGCTTCATCATGTCAGGCGGCGTCGTCCGATCGATGCCGGCTGAGCCCAACGAAGACTTCATGCGCTCGCTGGATCGTGCCGTACGGCACTCGATCCCCAAGCCGATCGCGCTTGTCCTCAACTACCCGGCCAACCCGACCGCCTACACGGCGACGCTCGACTTCTACAAGGAGGTCGTCGCCTACTGCAGGGCGCAGAACATCTTCATCCTGTCGGACCTTGCCTATTCCGAAATCTATTTCGACGGCGAGGTGCCGCCCTCGGTGCTCGAGGTGCCCGGTGCCATCGACATCACCGTCGAGTTCACCTCGATGTCCAAGACCTATTCGATGCCCGGCTGGCGCGTCGGCTTCGCCGTCGGCAACGAGCGGCTGATCGCGGCACTGGCGCGGGTGAAATCCTACCTCGACTACGGCGCCTTCACCCCCATCCAGGTGGCGGCCGCCGCCGCGCTCAACGGCGATGACTCGGTCATTTCGGAAGTCCGGAACATCTACCAGTACCGCCGCGACGTGATGGTCGAAAGCTTTGGCCGCGCCGGCTGGAAGCTGCCCTCGCCCAAGGCGACGATGTTTGTCTGGTCGCCCATTCCCGACCAGTACGCTCATCTCGGTTCACTGGAATTCGCCAAGCTCCTCATCCAGGAGACCGGCGTCGCGGTGGCGCCCGGCGTCGGCTTCGGCGAGTATGGCGATCAGTACGTGCGTCTCGCCCTGGTCGAGAACGAGCAGCGCATCCGCCAGGCCGCCCGCAACATCAAGAAGTTCCTCGCCGCCGCCCCATCCCACGGGAATGTGGTGCCGCTGCAGGTGGCGAAGTAGAACTAGCGAACTAAGTCGTCTGGGTCGAAGGGAAAGTCGTCGACGTCCTGTTTTGCGCTGAGGACATTGACGACTTTGAACGTCTCGTCGTCCTGGTAGCGGAAATAGATGACGTAGTTTCCGAACGGAAAGCTGCGAAGTCCTTTTCTTACCTCGTCTCTTGGTCGCCCGATCAAACCAGGCAGATTTGCCAGCTTTCGGCACTGCTCGTCGAGCTTGGCCGCAGTAGCGCGGCCAACACGATCATCGTCGGCGACATCAGCGGCGTACTCTGCAAGATCGCCAATATCCCTCAGCGACGCGTCCGAATAGCTGAGACGCCTCATTCGGCAGCGCTCGAGCGCTGCCTTCTCTTTTCCAGCCGCCGGTCTACATAGGCGAGCATTTCTTCAGAGGTATGGGAGCCTCCCTCGGCGATGGAGGCGTCGATTGTCGCTCGAAGTTCCTGCAGCCTAGATTCCTTGAATTCCAGCAGCCGCATCGCCTCCGCCATGGCCTCTTCGCGCGACGAATAGCGGCCCTCGCGCACCAGCGTGTCGAGCATTGCTTCCCAGCGGCTGTCGATGGCAGTGGTCATCCGCACCTCGCGTCAAGAACATTCTACCACACAACGCGCGCTCAAGCCATTCGCTCCGACCCGCCCTGGCTAAGTGTCTCGCAATCCTATTGACGGATAGGCTATTTCCTATCTAAGCCTGCGACCGCAATAGGAGCGCGTCATGTCCGATATCCAGTCCTTCCGCCAGGCGGTTGAAACCTTCATCGCTGCCCGCGGCTGGACTCCGACCCGGTTCGGCCGGGCCATTGCCGGCGATCCGCTCTTCGTCTTCGACCTGCGCGAGGGCCGGGAGCCGCGCTCCGATACCCGCACGCGCATCCTCAAGGCCATGCAGGATCATGCCGATACCCAGTCGGTGGCGCCGCTTCGCGTCGGTGTCGCCGGCCTCGGCAATGTCGGGGCCACGCTGGTCCGCATCATCCAGAAGGATGGCGAGGAGCTGACCCGAAAGCTCGGGCGAAAGCTCGTGGTCACTGCCGTTTGCGCCCGCTCGCGCAGCCGCGATCGCGGCATCGACGTCACCGACCTCGAGTGGTTCGACGATCCTGTGGCGCTCGCCAAGTCCGACTCCATCGACCTCTTCGTCGAGTTGATCGGCGGCGAGGACGGCCCGGCCCTCGCGGCGGTGAAAGCCGCGCTCGAGATCGGCCGCCCGGTGGTCACCGCCAACAAGGCGCTGCTCGCGCGCCATGGCGTCAATCTCGCCAAGCTCGCCGAAGAGTCCGGCGCCCAGCTCGGCTTCGAGGCGGCGGTGGCGGGCGGCATCCCTGTGATCAAGACGTTGCGCGAGGGCCTCGGTTCGGCCCGCATCGCGCGCGTCTATGGCATCATGAACGGCACCTGCAACTACGTCCTCACCCGCATGGGCAACGAGGGCATCTCGTTCGAAGAGTGTTTGAAGGACGCGCAGAAGCTCGGTTATGCCGAGGCCGATCCCACCTTCGACGTCGGCGGCTTCGACACCGCCCACAAGCTCGCCATCCTCGCCTCCCTCTGCTTCGGCTGCGAGATCGCGCCCGACGAGATTTTCGTCGAGGGCATCACCACCATCAGCCAGGCCGACATCAAGGTCGCCGGCGACCTCGGATACAAGATCAAGCTTCTGGGCATCGCGCAGCGCTCCCATGATGGTATCGAGCAGCGCGTCCATCCCACCCTGGTCCCCAAGACATCGGCCATCGCCGGGGTCGACGGCGTGCTCAACGCGGTGGCCCTCGAAACCGACCATGTGCACGAGCTGCTGCTCGCCGGACCCGGCGCCGGCGGCCCGCCCACCGCCTCCTCGGTGCTCTCGGACATTCTCGACATCGCCCGCGGTACCCGTGTGCCGCCGCTGGGCGTCCCCAGCGCCGAGCTCACCCCCTACCGCAAGGCCCCCATGCGCGCGCATGAGGGCGGCTACTACATCCGACTAAATGCCAAGGATATTCCGGGCGCCCTTGCCGCTATTGCTTCTCGCATGGGTGCGGCGGGCATCTCGCTCGAGAGTGTCATCCAGCGTCCGGATTTGCGTGTTAGCGACGATGGCATCGACAGCGGCAAGACCCGCACCGTCGTGCTGCTGACGCATTCGACCATGGAGGCGACCGTCCGCGAGGCGCTTGCGCAAATCGCGGGGGACGGCTTCATTGTGGGCGAGCCGCAGCTCATCCGGATCGAGACCTTGTAACCGCTTCCCTGCGGGGAGCAGGGAGAAGCGCATGAGACTGAGCAAGACCGCCGACGACCGCAGCCCGGCCGCCCTGGACCGTTCCCTTGTGCTCGAACTGGTGCGCGTCACCGAGCGGGCCGCCATCGGCGCTGCCAGCTGGCGCGGCAAGGGCGACGAGAAAGCGGCCGACCACGCTGCGGTCGAGGCCATGCGGGCCGAGCTCAGCAATGTCCACATTGCCGGCCGCATCGTCATCGGCGAGGGCGAGCGCGACGAGGCGCCCATGCTCTGGATCGGCGAGGAAGTCGGGGCAGGGGGCGAGGGCACCCCGGTCGATATCGCCGTCGATCCGCTCGAGGGCACCACGCTCTGCGCCAAGAACCAGCCCGACGCCATCTGCGTGCTCGCCATGGCCGAGCGCGGCGGCCTGCTCAACGCGCCCGACGTCTACATGCAGAAGATCGCCATCGGCGCCGGCTATGCTCCCGGCACCGTCGATATCGACGCCAGCGCGCGCGATAACATCACGTCGCTGGCGCAGGCCAAGGGTGTGCCGATCTCCGAGATCACGGTCTGCATGCTCGATCGCCCGCGTCATGCCGGCCTGCTCGAAGAGCTCCGGTCCACCGGCTGCGCGATAAAACTCATCTCCGACGGCGACATCGCCGGCATCATCCACGCGGTGAACACCGAGGAAACCGGCATCGACATCTATCTCGGCTCCGGCGGCGCTCCCGAAGGCGTCCTTGCGGCCGCCGCGCTCCGCTGCATTGGCGGTCAGATGCAGGGCCGGCTGATGCTCGACACCGACGAGAAGCGCGAGCGCGCGTACCGCATGGGCATCGACGACCCGCACCGCAAATATGCCACCGAGGATCTGGCCTCCGGCGATGTGCTCTTTGCTGCAACCGGCGTGACCGACGGCACGCTGCTCAAGGGCGTGACGCTCAAGAAGAACGCCGTCCGCACCTCCACCGTCGTCATGCGCTCCTGGAGCCAAACCGTCCGCTGGATCACCGCCGACCACCGGAGGTAGCACGCAACGGGGCAGACATTGATCCGCATCAATCCCTTCCGCCATCGGACTCGGCTACTTTTTAGGCCGATCCAGCGGCGGAAGGACGGAATGTCGGACACGGTAGGAATCCCCGAGGAGCTGTCGGAGAGACTGGAGTTCAACCACCTCAATGCTGCGACCATCGATGCGCTTGCCGCGTTAGAGCCGTCCATTGCTCGCCATCTCGATGAGGCGCTGACGAGATTCTACGCTCGCATTGCCTCTGTACCCGCAGTCTCTGGCTTTTTCGCCGACGCCGTGCAGATGGATCGTGCCAAGGCAGCACAGGACGAGCATTGGCGCGGTATTGCCGCGGGACGGCTAGATAAGGACTATCTCGAACGAGGTCTCAAGATCGGGCTGCGTCACGCCCGCATCGGTCTCGAGCCGCGCTGGTACCTTGGCGGCTACGCCCTAATCGCCGAGACGTTGGTCCGAGGCGTCGTCTCGGACCTATTGTCCGAGCGCATCGCTCACCGGCCCAGCGGCATCGGCGCCCTCTTTGGCGCCACTGGACCGGATGTGACATCAATCGCGGCCGAACTCGGCGACGGCCTCGCTGCGCTGTTCAAGGCTGTGATGCTCGACGTCGATATTGCGGTGAGCGCATACTTCGATCGCATGACCGAAATGACGGCGGCGCAGCAGAAGGTGGCCGCCGACAAGATTGCGCGCACCGTTTCCCTGACCGGCCTAGCCCTCAAGGCGCTGGCACAGGGTGACCTTACGGGTCGGATTACCGAGCCATTCGATCCGGAATTCCAGCAGATCAAGGACGACACCAATAGCGTAGCCGATCGGCTGACCGCACTCATCGCGCGCCTTGCCGAGACGTCCAGATCCCTCAAGACGGCCACCGGCGAAATCCTCTCTGGCGCCAACGACCTCTCCGAAAGGACGACCCGGCAGGCCGCAAGCATCGAGCAGACTTCCGCTGCCATGGAGCAACTGGCAGGGGCCGTGGAAGACACTGCCCGGCGCGCGCAGGCGGCAAACCAGGAGGTCCGCGCCGTGACAGCCAACGCCGAACAGGGCGGGGCCGTCATGCGCGATGTCTCCTCCGCTATGGAGCAGATCAGCACCTCGTCACAGAAGATCGCCGGCATCGTCGGGTTGATCGACGACATTGCCTTCCAGACCAACCTGCTGGCACTCAATGCCTCGGTCGAGGCAGCCCGCGCTGGCGAGTCGGGTAAGGGCTTCGCGGTGGTCGCCATCGAAGTCCGCCGGCTGGCTCAGTCCGCCGCCGACGCCTCGCGCGAGATCAAGGAATTGATCCAGCGTGCCGCGGAGGAGGTGAACGCCGGCTCAAGACTGGTCGCCGATGCCGTTGGCAAGCTGGAGGCGATCGTTGATGGCGTTCGCCGCAACCGTGACCTCATGGACGCCATCTCGGAAGCCACCCGCAGCCAATCCCATGCGATCGACGAGATCAAGGTTGCCGTGCATCAGATGGATGAGATGACCCAGCACAACGCCGCGCTGGTCGAGGAGACCAACGCGGCTATCGAACAAACGGAAGCGCAGGCGAGCGAACTGGACTCGATCATCTCGCTGTTCCAGCTCGACGCGGCACTAGGCGGTTCCGCCGCGCGCCGCCGCCGGTCCTAGTCCGATCACGACAGGGGCGGGCGAGACAGAAAAGGAACTCCGAGCAAATTTAAAAGTGCCCGGCCAACCGGGCGCTTCCGAAAAGATGCGTTGCGCGACCGTTACGCTTCCTGGATCGCAGAGAGCTTCCAGTCGCCGCCGCGTTCGCGCACGAAGGTCCAGACTTCAGTCGTCTCGGTCAGCGCCTCGTCGCCCGAGACGATGCGGCCGGTGGCGCGCTCGCGCGTCACGTCGCGGCTTTCGTAGCGCATGGCGACGGTGACATAGTCGCGGTCGCCCTCGCGCCAGGCTTCCGCCACGCTGCCGCCGAGCATCTTGACGTCGAACACCTCATTGCGGAGCCCGCGGCTGGCATTCTCGCCGAGCTCTTCGGAGAGATAGCCCATCATTTCCGGCGTCGTGATGGCGCGCAGGGCGCCGTAATCCTCGCGCGAGAACGCATCCTGCAGCTGCGTCAGCCGCTCCTCGAACACGTCGAGGTCGCGGTTGCTGACCTCAAGCCTACCGGAAGGGGGCGCGGCACCACCCCCGCCGAAAGGGTTGGCCCGCCGCTGCGGGTCATGCCCTTCGAATGGATTGGGACCCATTTGCGGCCCACCGGCTGTCGCGATGCGGCGGCGCCCGAAGAGGAACCAGAGCAGGCCGCCGATCAGCAGGATTTGGAACAGCAGGCTGAAGACGCCGCCGAAACCGCCAAAGCCATGTCCGAGGAAGAGGCCGAACAGGCCGCCGAGGAACAGACCCTGCAGCAGACCGCCCCCGAAAAGGCCACCCGGCCGCTGCGAAATGGGGGTCGTGGTGTTGCGCGGCTGCGTCGCCTGCTGGTTGGTCATCGTGCGGTTGATCGGCGCCGTCGTGGTCGGTGAGGTGTTCGTAGACGGCACGGTCTGGAAAGTCCGGGTGCCCCGGCTGCCAAAGCTGCCGCCACGTCGCGCCTCGGCCATATCCACCGTTGCCACCGAGAACACGGTGACGAGGCTCAAGAGCACGGCCCAAAACCGGAACGTTCCGGATGCAAACATCAAACGAGCCCTCCTTAGGCTATGGCCACGATATATGGGAGTGCAGGGTGAAATGTTAGTGGCCGACTGAGCGATTGGGGACCGGTCGCGTTGGCTTCGCCGGGGGCCTCCGTCTATCGTCTCGCTCAGGTTACCGTCGTCAGCCTGCCTGGGGTGCCGTGCCACGAAGCGTCCAGGCCCTTGCGTTGAGGGGAATCGTTCCACCATCGCCTCGGGGCAGGCTTGCCTCCAGTCGTGCCCGCAGCTTTTCGCGAGCGTCTGCAGGGAGGGCGGAGCAGTAGCCCGGTGCAGGGCCTGCACCCAGGGTGAAGGGATGCCAATAGTCTTCGAAGCTTTGGAAGATGGTGGGCACCTCGATGGGCGCGCATTCGACCGAAGCAAGTCCCGCATCGTCGGCCATGGCAATCAACTGCTCCGGGGTACAAAACGGGAAGCGCTTGTCTTCCGCCAGGTCCGCCGCAGCAGGATCGAGCTCGATCGCTGATCGCCAGAACATCCGCATGAACTCCACGCCGCCACCGGGATAGTCCCAGACGTAGAAGGCCACGGTACCCCCCGGCCGCACCACGCGTATCATTTCGCGGAGTGCCCTCGCTCTGTCTGGAACGAAGTTGAGAACGAGGCCGGAGACAGCCACGTCGCGGGTTGCATCGGCCAACGGGAGCTCTTCGGCGGTGCCGACGATAAAGGACGCTCGGTGATCGGGCTGGGTCTCGGATGCGTGAGCAACGAAGCCGGGGGACGGCTCTACACCTACCACACTCGACGGCGACTGCGTTGCCAGGATGGCCCCGGTCAGCGCTCCCGTGCCGCTGCCTAGGTCCAGCCAATCGAGGTCGTTGTCGGCACCGATCCAGGACAAGAAGCGAGGAGCCACCTTGCGGCTCCACCGCCCCATATAGGCTTCGTAGCTCTCACCGGCCTGCCAGCTGTCGTGACGCTGTGCCTCGCTCATCGAGTGGCCCTTCGTTGATTTTCTTCGCTAGAGGCTGCTCAGACTTTGACGGTACCAAGGCAGTTCTTGGCCTGACATGGCGTTTGCTCCGCCCGCAGCACCTCAGGAAGAGATCCGACTGAAAACCACCGTCGCACCCTCGACCGTTCTGCGCTTCCGCGCTACCCACGTCGCCATGCCAGAGCCGCGCCCGCCCTTCCTCAATGTCGATCGTTCCGCTACCGGTCGCCGCTGGGTGGATCGGCTCGACGACAATGCCACCCGCATCGCCCAAGCCATCGGCCAGCGCACCGAGCTGAGCGAGATCCTCGCCCGCATCGTTGCCGCGCGCGGGGTCGGCATCGACGAGGCGGAGAGTTACCTCAACCCCACGGTCCGCGACCTGATGCCGGACCCGTCGACCCTCGCCGATATGGATCGGCTGGCCGAGCGCCTCGTCCGCGCCATTACCGACAACGAGCCGGTCGCGCTTTTCGGCGACTACGATGTCGATGGCGCTTCCTCCTGCGCGCTGATGGTGCGCTACCTCCGCCATTTCGGCCTCGAACCGCAGGTCCATATCCCTGACCGCATCTTCGAGGGCTATGGCCCGAACATCGCCGCCATCGACCGGCTGATCGACGGCGGAGCCCGGCTGATTGTCACGCTCGATTGCGGCACCACCTCGGATGATCCCATCCTCCACGCCCGCAACCGCGGCGTCGATGTGCTGGTCATCGACCACCACCTCTCCGACAAGGAACTGCCCAAGCCCAATGCGCTGGTGAATCCCAACCGGCCCGACGACGTCTCGGGCCTTGGCTATCTCTGCGCCGCCGGCGTCACCTTCATGGTCCTGGTCGCCGTCAACCGCCTGTTGCGTAACCGCGGTGATACCGGTCTTCCCGATCTGATGGGCATGCTAGACCTCGTTGCCCTGGCCACCGTTTGCGACGTGGTGCCGCTCAAGGGCCTCAACCGCGCCTTCGTCGTTCGCGGCCTCGAAATGGCGCGGCGCGGCAACAATCGCGGCATCGGCGCGCTGGCCCTCACCGCCCGGCTCAGCGGTCCGCTCAACCCGTATCATCTGGGCTACATCATCGGCCCGCGCATCAATGCCGGCGGACGCATCGGCGACGCCAGCCTCGGCTCGCGCCTCCTCACCATCGACGACGAGCACGAGGCGCTGGTGATTGCCGCCCAGTTGCACGAGCTCAACATCGAGCGGCAGCGCATCGAGATCGAGGCCGTGGAGGAAGCGACCCGCGTCGCCGAGGCCGAAATCGGCACCGGTGAGGGCCCGCCCGTCCTCGTCCTCGCCTCGGCCAACTGGCACGCGGGTATTGTCGGCCTCATCGCCGCTCGTGTGCGCGAGCGCTTCGAGCGCCCGACCTTCGCTATCGCGCTCGGGCCCGATGGCGGCGGTACTGGTTCAGGCCGCTCCGTTCCCGGTGTCGATCTCG
>DATCRS010000582.1:0-2107 GCA_036568845.1 Devosia sp.
GACCACCGCCTCGAATACCTCGGCGACCGGTTTCGCGATCCGGCCGGAAACACCGAACTTGAGCTCCATTCTTCCTCTCCTTTCGCTTGCGCGATCGGACATTATGTTATAGTTCTATAACATGTCAAACGCCGCTGAAAACGATCGGATTTTCAAGGCCCTCGGCCATCATACTCGGCGCGAAATTCTCGATGCGCTGCGCGACGAGCCGCGGACGACCGGTGCGCTGTGCGACGCCTTCCCCGCTCTCGACCGCTGCACGGTGATGCAGCATCTCAAGGTGCTGGAGGAGGCCGATCTGGTGATCGTGCGGCGCGACGGGCGGGAGCGCTGGAACCACCTCAACGCCCTCCCCATCCGCGCCATTTACGATCGTTGGATCGGCTTCTACGCCGGTCCGGCAGTGGAGAAGCTGGCGATGCTGCAGAAGGGGCTGGAGGAGAGGCACTAGGGGCACCAAGCTCGCAGTCGGTCTCCTCCCTTGCGGGGAGGGAGACCCATACTACCGGCCCTGTTGGGGCTGGAGAGGGCCCTGCGTTCGCGCTAAGACAGGCGCGACCAACACGGGACACCCCATGCCAGCTTCTTATGCCAGCCCCCTTTCCGGGCTGCCCTCGCAGGCCGCACTTCACACCGGTCGCGCGATCTTCACCGAGGCCTATGCGTTGATCCCGCGCGGAGTGATGCGCGACATCGTCACCAGTTACCTGCCGCACTGGAGGGACACGCGTGCCTGGGTCATCGCGCGGCCGATGACAGGATTTTCCGAGACCTTTTCGCAATATGTGATGGAGGTTTTCCCCGGCGGCGGTAGCGACAGGCCCGAGCCTGATCCCGAGGCTGAGGGGGTGCTGTTCGTCGTCGAGGGCCAGGCCGCACTGACTGTCGATGGCAAGGGGCATGTGCTGAAGCCTGGCGGTTATGCCTTCCTGCCGCCCGGCTGCAGCTGGAAGCTCGAGAACAAGACCACGTCGCCGGTCCGCTTCCACTGGGTGCGCAAGCGCTATGAGGTGGTGGACGGCATCGACGTACCCGCGGCGTTCGTCGCCAATGAGCAGGATGAGCCGGTGATCTGGATGCCCGATACCGGCAACACCTGGGGGACTACGCGCTTCGTCGATCCTGCCGATGTACGGCACGACATGCACGTCAACATCGTGACGCTCGAGCCCGGCGCCGTGATCCCGTTCGAGGAAACCCACGTCATGGAGCACGGGCTCTACGTGCTCGAAGGCAAGGCGGTCTATCGGCTGAACCGCGACTGGGTCGAGGTCGAGGCTGGCGACTTCATGTGGCTGCGCGCGTTCTGCCCCCAGGCCTGCTATGCCGGCCCGAGCCGGTTCCGCTACCTGCTCTACAAGGACGTCAACCGCCACATGAAGCTGACGCTTTAGCCCATGGGCACGGTTAGGATAGTTCCCCTCACCCGCGAGGCCTTTGCCCCCTTCGGGCAGGTGATCGAGACGGACGGCGCGCACCACTACCCCATCAACCAGGGAATGACGGAGCGCTACCACGATCTGGCGCGGATTGAGCTCGGCGGCGTTCACGCCCGGCCGCTCATCTCCATCTTCAAGGGCCAGCCCTATGCCCTTCCGCTGACTCTGCAATTGGTCGAGCGTCATCCGCTCGGCAGCCAGGCCTTCTACCCCCTGTCGGAGGAGCCCTGGCTGGTGATCGTGGCGCCCGATGAAAGCGGCACTCCCGGCGCCCCCCTGGCCTTCCGCCCGGCACCGGGCCAGGGCGTCAACATTGCCATGAACACCTGGCACGGCGTCCTCTGTCCCCTGGACCGGCCATCGGACTATCTCGTCGTCGACCGCGGCGGCGAGGGAAATAACCTCGAAGAGTACCACTACCCGCAATCGTGGATCATCGACGCAGTTTGAAGTCCTGACCGTTGCATTTCCTCCATAATTTGCCGCGAGGATGGCTGCGGGACAGGGACGATGCGATGAGCGGGATGTTGCGGCTGTTTGCGGGCGTGCTGGCGCTGGTGCTGACCATGGGCGCCGCTTCGGCCGAAAGGCTGACCCTTTCGGGCCAGGTCACCTACCGCGAGCGCATCGCGCTGCCGCCGAATGGCACGCTGCGCCTGGTGCTCGTC
>DATCRS010000583.1:0-6035 GCA_036568845.1 Devosia sp.
GGATCGGTGCGCTGCTAATGGTATTCCTGGCTCCGCTGGCGGCTGGCCTCGTGCAGATGGCGATCAGCCGGACGCGCGAGTACGAGGCCGACAAGGATGGCGCCGAGATTTCCCGCGAGCCCCTGGCGCTGGCCTCGGCGCTGGCGAAGATTTCGCAGTTGTCACACCGCACGGTGAATGTGCAGGCCGAGCGCAACCCGGCCATGGCGCATCTCTACATCTTCAACCCGCTCTCGGGCGCGCGGATGGATAACCTCTTCTCCACGCACCCGAACGTGGAGAACCGCATCGCCCAGTTGCAGCGGCTGGCAGGGGAGATGCAGGTGGACCGGACCGGGCGGCGCTACGAGCGGGCCGAGCCGGCGCGGCGGCCGCTGGAGACGGCGCCGCGTAATAGCGGCTGGCGCGTACCGCCGATTGGCGGTAGCGAAGGGGGCAGCGGTCATCAGCGAGGCCCCTGGGGCTAACAGAGTTTGACAAAAACGAAGAATGTACAAGGGCTTGGCCTGCGGCTCAGCGCTGCGGCCAGGCTCAAGGCCGTGCTGGCGGGCGAGAATTTCGTGCCACTGACGGCCGGCGAGGTGCCCGATGGGCGCGACCGGGCATTGGCCAATCGGCTGGTGACGACGGCGCTGCGGCGGCATGGGCAACTGACTGAAGTCATTGGACAATTGCTGGAAAAGGGGCTGCCGAAAAAGAGCGGCAGCTTCGAAGCCGTGCTGCGTATCTCGTTGGCGCAGCTACTCTATTTGCCGGACTTGGGGGATCATTCGGCGCTGTTCCTCGCGGTCGAAGCGGCCAAGCGGGACGACAAAAGCCGCCATTTGGCCCCCTTGATGAATGCAATATTAAGGCGTGGGCAGGCCGATGCGGCGCAGTTTCGAGCGCTTCCGGCCGATCTGCTGTTCCCCGACTGGCTGCGCGACAAGTGGCAGGCGTCCTATGGCGACATCGTACCGGCCTTTGGGGAGGCGCTGGTCGAGGGTGCGCCGCTCGACCTGACGCTGAAGCATGGCAACCCGGCGCTGGTCGAACTGCTCGGCGGCCGCTTGATCTCCGCCGACACGGTGCGGGTCGACAGCCGCGATGCGCCGGTAGCGGAGCTGCCTGGTTATGCCGAGGGTCGCTGGTGGGTGCAGGACGCGGCGGCCGCGATTCCGGCACGGCTCATCACGCTCGATCCTGGCGCGCGGGTGCTGGACCTTTGTGCGGCGCCGGGCGGCAAGACGGCGCAACTGGTTAAGGCGGGCTACCAGGTCACCGCGCTCGACAACGATGCCGGCCGGCTGGACCGGCTGCGGGAGAATCTCCACCGGCTCAACTATGTCGCCGAGGTGGTGCAGGCGGACGGCACGACGTACCAGCCCAAGCAGAAATTCGACGGCATCCTGCTCGACGCGCCGTGCTCGGCGACCGGCACGTTCCGGCGCCATCCGGAGGTGGTGTGGCACCGCTCCATCAAGGACATCGGCAGCCGCGTCGCGCTGCAGCGCAAGTTCATCGCCCGTGCCGCCGAACTACTGATGCCGGGCGGCACCCTGGTCTATTGCGTCTGCTCGCTGGAGGCCGAGGAAGGGGAGGCGCAGGCGCGCTGGATCGCCGAGGACCTGCCCGAGCTCATGCCCGAACCCGTCACCCCCGAGGAGCTGCCGGGCCTCGAAGCGGCGGTCACGCCGGAAGGCTGGGTGCGCACGCATCCGGCGATTTCGCTCGCCGATTCCGGGGGAAAGGGCGGAACGCTGGATGGGTTCTTCATTGCGCGGTTCCGCCGCCGCTGAATAGTTAAGAGTTGGCAAACCGGACCGCGCACAGGTAGAGCTCCGGGTTGCGAGGGGCGAGGACAGGGCTTAAGTGGCAAATTCGATGCGTTTCCTCGCGCGCCGCACATTGCTTTCGGTCGCCGATCACGCGGTGACGAATCCGCTGATCCGCTGGACCTGGACCGGCCCCTCGAACGAGGAGCTGGTCGGTGCATTGGGCGAGATCCGGCCTTCGGACCGGGAAACCGTGCTGGAGATGATGCAGGGCCGGTACCTGCTCTCGTCCAAGCTCGTCGATACGCACGGGGTCTCGCCCTTTGCGGTGGATGTCGACCACGAGGACTGGTTCAACGACCTCCATGCTTTCGTCTGGCTGAGGCACTTCCGCGATGCGCGCAGCGAAGAGGAGCGCCGCTTCGCCCGCGCCCTGGCGCTCGACTGGATCGCCTCGGAAGGCAATTTCAATCGGCAGACCTGGAGTCTGTCGCTGACCGCGCGCCGCGTGCTCAATTGGCTGCGGCACCTCAATATCCTCACTGAGGGCGCGACGCTGGAGCAGCAACAGACCATCCTTCGCTCGCTCTCGACGCAGATCCAGTCATTGAAACTGCGCGGCGTACTGGCCACCGATCCGATCGACGCGCTGCTGGCGGCGATCGCCCTCGCCGGCGTGGCGCTCTGCAACGAGCGTGGGGAGAACGACATCTACCCGCGGTTGCGCCGCGTGCACCGGCTGCTCGACGCCCAGATCGACGAGGATGGGCTGCATCGCTCGCGGTCGGCGCGCGTGCAGCTGCAGATCCTCATCGAGCTCAACACCATCAAGCAGGCTTTGCGGCGGCTCTACGAGCAATATGCCAACGAGTTCACCGAAGTGCTCGACAGCATGCACCGGGCGCTCGACGCGATCTCGCTGGGGACCGGCGAACCGGGATATTTCAACGGCACCGGGCAGCTGCCGCACGACCTGGTCGTCGCGGTACAGGCACAGAGCCCGGCGCGAGCCCGCGCAACCGGCATCACCGGCGGCTACGGCCGCCTGATTTCCGGCCGCTCGATCGTGGTGGCCGATTCCGGCTATGTACCGCCGCCCGAATTTTCGCGCCGCGCCCATGCGGGGGCACTGTCCTTCGAATTCAGCCATGGGCGCGATCTCGTGGTCGGCAATTGCGGGCCGGCGCCGGCGGGCTTCAACGGCGACGAGCTGCTCTTCCGGCAGGGCATCGCCCACTCGGCGCCGACCATCAACGCCCTCTCCGCCGCCGCCATCGGCACGACCGGCGCGCTGGCCGGGCGGCTCTTGCAGATCGGCCGGGACGCGGAGCTCGAGACCTTCGATGCCGACCAGTCGCTGCTGATGCGCTGCCATGGCTACGAAGATCGTTTCGGTGTCGTGCTCGAACGCAGCCTGACGTTGATGGCAGAGGGCAAGACGCTGGTGGGCCAGGACAAATTCGTCCATTCGCGCCGCGCATCCGGCGCCTGCGCCATTCGCTTCCACCTCGCGCACCAGACCGAGGTGCAGCATTCGGACGACCTCCTGCGGCTCAAACTCGCCTCCGGCGCGGTCTGGACCTTCCTCTGGGAAGGGGCGGACGTCCGGATCGAGGACAGCGTCCGGCAATCGGCCTATTTCGGCTTCCACCGCACCAAGCAGATCGTCCTCGACGTGCTGGCAGCCGATGCCAACGAAGTGAGCTGGATCTTCACGCTCGAAGAGGGCTGAGCGCCGTCGATACCAGGCTACGCGGTCGCCATCGTTCGACCGGGCCAAGCTGCTCGATCTCCGGACTTTGCCGGCAGCAGATGCCGGGTTACGGTCCCGGCCGTTTGACCAGGAGGACGCCCGTGACCCTGCGTTTGGTTCTGTCAGCGCTGTTCATCGCCCTTGCCGCCAGTGCCGGGGCGCAGGAGCCGCAACCCTCTCTGAGCGGCGATATCCGCATCCACGACCCCAGCATCATCGAAGTCGACGGCAGGTACGCCGCCTTCTTCACCGGCCAGCAGGGTGCCTCACGCGGCGCCATCCGCGTCAAGACCTCGGTGGACGGCATCAGCTGGGCCGATGCGGGTTCGGTGGGAAAGGGGCTTCCGAAATGGGTGCGGAAGGCGCTCGGCTTCCAGCCGCCCGAGATCTGGGCGCCGAGCGTCAGCCGGCATGGTGACGTCTTCAATCTCTACTATTCGGTCTCTGTCTTCGGCATCAACACCAGCGCCATCGGGCTGACGACCAACGGCGCCTTCGATCCGGAACAGCCGGGAGAGGGCTGGGAGGACCACGGGCTGGTGCTGCAGAGCACGATCCGCGACGACTGGAACGCCATCGATCCATGGCGCATCGACACCTCGGATGGCCGCGCCTGGCTCGCCTACGGTTCGTTCTGGAGCGGCATCAAGATGCGCGAGCTCGACCCCGAAACCGGCAAGCTCATCGCCGAGGATACGCCGACATTCGACCTGGCCTCCCGAGACGGCGCCGGGATCGAGGCGGCGAGCATTCTCGAGCGCGACGGCAGATTCTACCTCTTTGTCTCGTTCGACCAGTGCTGCAAAGGCCTTCAGAGCACCTACAACATCCGCGTCGGTCGCGCCGATGCCGTGGCTGGCCCCTATGTCGACAAGGACGGCAAGCCGATGCTGCAGGGCGGCGGCACGATGCTGCTCGGCTCCACCGGACGCTTCATCGGCCCGGGCGGGCAGGAGGCGTTCGTCAGCTCGAAAGGCGAAATGCTTGCCTTTCACTATTACGACGGCGCCGACCACGGCGCTTCCAAGCTGCAGATTTCTCCGCTCAACTGGACCGCCGATGGCTGGCCCGAACTTCCGGCACTCCCGGAGTGATCGTCAGGCCGGTCGGTCCGCGGGCGCCGGGCGAGCGCCGTCCCGCCTGTTGCGCAGGCGACGGGCGGCAGGGGCGGGGCCTGACGAAGCCCTGACCACGATGTGCGACGCCAGCATATGGCGAAGCGGCACATCGGCAGGGATGCGCTTGTTGATGCGGTCGTCGAGAATGCGGACAAGGCCGGCGCCGATCTCGAGGCCGTGCACCTTCACGGTGGTCAGCTGCGGGGTGATCTGGGTGGCGGCTGAATAGTCGCCGAAGCCCACGACCGTGGCGTCCTCAGGGATGCGATAGCCCAGACGCAGCAGCTCGGAGACTGCGGTGAGCGCCAGACCATCGTGGGCACAGAAGAATGCCGTGGGGTGGAACCCTTCGGCCTGGACCTTCAGCAGCTGCTCGGTGAAGCGCATCTCGGTCTCGAACTTCATCTCCCGGAACTCGACGTCCGGGAGGCGTTCGAGCACTTCACGCACGCCGTAGTAGCGCTCGATGCGGCCGCGATAGCCGGGCGTGCCGTGGACATAGGCGATCTTGCGGTGGCCCAGACCGTAGAGGAATTGCGCGACCGCGGAGCCGGCCTCGTGGTCGGTGCCGGAGACGATGTCGAACGGATCGAGCGGCGCCATCCAGCCTTGCCGGGCAACCGGCACGCCGAGGGCGCGGATGCGCTGCATGGTGTCGAGCGTATGCGGGCCGACCAGCGCCAGCGCCGAGACTTCGGCCGCGAAGGCCTCGATCTCATCGACGAGGTGAGTCCAGCGCATGCGGACCTGGTAACCGCGACGCTGCGCTTCGGCCTGGAAGCCAGACTGGATCAACAAATGAAGCTCGGAATTGATGAGGTCGGTGTCGTGGAAGACGATGCCGAGGTGGCGCGACTGCACGGGGTCGGCAGGCCGCATATAGCCCAGCTCGGCTGCGACCGCCTCGATCCGGCGACGCGTCTCGTCGCTGACGCCGCTCTTGCCTGAGAGGGCGCGGGAAACGGCGAATTTCGAGAGGCCCGTATGGGCCGCAATTGTCGAAAGCGTGACCTTTGCCATAGTGTCCGGTCCCCCCTGTGCGATCCAACCTACCTAGACCAACCATCCGCATAACGCAACCTAACTATCTCATGCAGCGACAGTTCGCTTCTGCCGCCTGTATTGCAGCTTCGGTCGCAGCCCCCGTACTTTTCCCGCTGATGTTCGACTTTTGGCGAAGATTGGGTACATAACGCTTTACCTAACAAGTGCTGGGTGGAAGCTTGCGCATGGCTAACGAACAGGTCAAAGGCCGAGCTAGCCGAAAGGGAGAGATCAGATGAAGATCAGCCGCAGGGCTTTCATTGCCGCCACTTCCGCGTTTGCAGGCGTGATGGCGATGCCGATCTTGGCGCGCGCCGCCGAGGTCAAGGAATCCGCATTTCTGCAAAGCGAGGTCGATTCGGGTGC
>DATCRS010000584.1:0-14212 GCA_036568845.1 Devosia sp.
ATGCTCGATGGCAAGCGCCATGACGCCGACGACGACTTCTTCCGCGTCCGTGCGCTCGAGGCCAAGTTCGAAGTCATCGACGATTTCGTCGAGTATGTCCGTAAGGTCGACGACACCATCGACAAGATCGAGAAAAAAGACATCACCAAGTTCCAGGTGATGATGAACTCGATGTTCAAGTCCCTGCGGACTCTCAACCGGCTGATCCCGGCGCTGCCCAACAAACGCTTCTGGCGCTTCAACGGCGGCATCCATGTGGTGCTCACCCTGGTCCCACCGCACCGCACCTATGGCCCGATGACCCATGGGATGATGGAGCCGATCTATTGCGGCGCCTGGCATCCGGCCGCCAATATCTGCACGTTCTGCCCGGGCCGTGAGTACATCACCCTCAACTTCTCGATGGAAACCCGCCACATCGCCAATGTGGGCAAGATCGAGACCCTGCTCGAAAAGATCGAGGCGATGGACATTGCGCCGAGCGGGCGCACGGTAGTCGAGGAGGACTGAGAGAGGAGTCGCGACTGAGGCCCTGGCGCTGCCACCTTGCCCAGTCCTCCGCCTTCGGCTAACACCCCGGCGCATCCTGCCTTCCCATCCCGCCCGGAGCCGATCATGACTGTCTCTCAGTTCGCCACCTATCCCAGCCTCGATGGCATGCCGGTGGTGATTTCGGGGGGTGCGTCGGGGATCGGCGAGGGCCTGGTGCGCGAATTCGCAGCACAGGGCTCGACGGTCGGTTTTGTTGATATCGCGGCCGATGCGGGTCGGAAGCTCGAGGCCGAGCTCAATGCAGCCGGCGCGACCGTCAAGTTCACCGAGTGCGACATCACCGACATTGCCGCCTACCAGGCCGCGATCCGCGGCTTCGAGGCCGCCCACGGTCCGGCCCTGGCGCTCGTCAACAATGCGGCCAACGACCTGCGCCATAAGTGGGACGAGGTGACGCCGGAGTTCTGGGACAAGGCTATCGCGGTCAACGCCAAGCATGCCTTTTTCGCCGCCCAGGCGGTGCTGCCCGGCATGGTGGCGGCCAAGCGCGGCTCGATCATCAACTTCGGCTCGATCAGCTGGATGATCATGACCGGCAACCTGGCCGCGTACACCGCGTCCAAGGCCGCCATGCACGGCCTCTCGCGCTCGCTGGCCCGCGATGTCGGCCCGCACGGCATCCGCGTCAACACGCTCGTGCCTGGCTGGATCATGACCGAGCGGCAGCTCACCCATTGGGTGGACGACACCGCCAACCGGCTAATCGACGAGCAGCAGGCGCTCGCCGGCCGCCTTTATCCGGTCGATATCGCGCGCATGGCGCTGTTCCTCGCCGCCGACGACAGCAAAATGATTTCGGCGCAGGATTTCGTCGTCGACGGCGGCTGGGCGCACGGCTGAGGATTGCGGCAGCCAGGCCCGCTACGAACACCTTGCTGCCGTAATCGGCGTTAATGAAAAGCCACCAAACCTTACGGGGGACGTTCTCAATGAAATCCAAGGTCGTACTGGCGGGCGTCGCCGCCCTGCTGCTCAGCGCCTGCACCACCACCAACCCCTATACGGGCAACACCCAGATGTCGAATACGACGGGTGGTGCGCTGGTGGGCGCTGGCGGCGGCGCCATCGCGGGCGCCATCCTGGGCGCCGCAACCGGCAACGACCCGCGCGTCGGCGCGCTGATCGGCGCCGGCATCGGCGGCCTCTCGGGCGCGGCGATCGGCTCTTACATGGACCAGCAGGAGGCCGAGCTCCGCGCCCAGCTGCAGGGCACCGGCGTGTCGGTGACCCGCGTCGGCCAGCAGATCATCCTCAATATGCCCTCCAACATCACCTTCGCGGTGGACAAGGCGACCATCCAGCCGCAGTTCAACGAGACGCTGATCTCGGTGGGCCTGGTGCTCAAGAAGTTCAACAAGACCGTCGTGGACGTCTACGGCCACACCGACTCCTCGGGTTCGGATGCCTACAACCAGGATCTGAGCCAGCGCCGCGCCGTCGCGGTGGCGACCGTGCTCGCCAACCAGGGCGTGGACCAGCGTCGCTTCTTCATCGAGGGCCGTGGCGAGAGCGATCCGATCGCCTCGAACGCCACTGAATCCGGCCGGGCGCAGAACCGCCGCGTGGAAATCCAGCTCTCGCCGATCCAGGGCTGACGTCGAACTAGAATCAAGAAGGCCCGGGAGCGATCCCGGGCCTTTGTTATTGCGGCGTAGCCGGCGGATCGAGCTGCGGCACCTGCTGCTCGGGTGCCGCAACCGGTGTGCCCGGCTGCACGTCGGTTCCGGGACTGCCGTTGAAGAACTGCAGCGCCAGGAGGATGAAGGCGACGATACCGAGCGCGATCAGCCCTGCCTGCCACCAGTTGGTCGGCGCGGTGCCGGCGACACTGCGCTCGACATCGTCCGTCACCCTGAGTTCGGAATTGTCCGGCACGTCGATCTGCGCGCCGTTTTCGTCGACCAGCCGGTCGACCCGCGCCTCGGTCTTGCGTCCTTGCGGATGCATCTGCGTAACGGTTGCCATCAGTTGTCTCCCCAGATCACGGTGCGGGTCTGCTCGCCGTTCTGTGCGCCCAGCCGCACTTCGGCGATGGCCTCGTCCACTTCGTCGGGGGAGAAACCCAGCCTGTCCTCGTTTTGTATGACGCCGGTGACCTCGGCCTTGATGCGATTGAGAAGATCGAGCTTCTCCTTGGCCGTGAACAGCGGGTGATGCACGATCTGCATCGGAGTAAAGTTGTCCCGGCCGCCAATACGCGGATCGCTGGAATCGAGTGGCATAGTCTTTTCTCCTTCCCGAACAGAAGAAATGCCTGCCCGAGGACAATGGTTCCGGGCCGAAAGCCCCGGAATTAACCCGGCATTGAGGAATTTGAGGCTCCATGCGCAGTGGTCCAGAAAGGACTTTCTGCGAGATGGCGAGGTTCATTTCCCTGCTGATAGAGCGGTCGCACCAGCGGCTGCTGGCTCTTGCCCTCTGGCTGGTGCTCTTCCTGCTCGCGCTCGTCGCAGCCTCGGGCTTCGCCCTGCACCAGATCGGCGAGAGCATGCAGGACGAGGCGAAGCTGTCGCTCGATCCGCTGCTGCGCCTGCGCGTCAGCGTGACCTCCACCTTCGAAGAGATGAACCGGCGGCTGACCGCAGCCCCGTGTTCACCGGAATTTCACGAGCAACTCCGTGCCGTCGCCTTCCTGCCCGACGGGCTCAACGAGTTCCTCTATGCGCCGGGCGGCGAGGCGCAGTGCTCGGTGGCTCTCGACTTCGAGACGGTCCATCTGGGAGCCGCCGATATCGGGACGGAGTCGCTGCCGATCTCCTTCTGGTTCGACAAGAACCTCGATTTCATGGGCCTTCCGGGCAATATCGGGACCATCGCGTTGCGCGGCGATTTCGCCATAGTCATCCCGCCGCCGCGCTTCCCCGAGATCTCGACGCACTGGATGCGCCACGAGATCGTAGCCGTCGCGCCCGACGGCCGGTACTGGCACCGGCATGGCGAGGCGGGAATTTTCGACCGCGAACGCGCGGCGGGTTCGCTCGGCACCTGGCTGCCGATCCACAACGGCGCCTTCTACAATCGCATCTGCGATCCGGCCGGCATCCACTGCGTCGTGACCGAGGCCTCGCTGGGCGCCATCCTCTCCACCGGCTGGGTGTTTCTCGCCGCCGGCGTGGCGATCTGCGCACTCTTGGCACTGGGCGTCGCGCAACAGCTTCACGAGCTACTGCGCCGCTATTGGGCCTTCGAGGCCCGCTTCCAGCGCAACTTCACCCAGGACAGCATCGTCTGCACCTACCAGCCGATCCTTTCGCTGGCGACGGGCACGATTTCGGGCTGTGAGGTGTTGGTGCGCTGGCGCGATATCGATGGAACGGTGGTCTTCCCCGACCAGTTCTTGCCCGTCGTCGAAAAGCACGGGCTGGGTCGGCAGCTCACGAACTTCGTCGTGCAGCGCGCCTATCAGGAGCTCTCCAAGCACGTCCCGAGCAACATCAAGCTCCAGGTCAACTTCAATGTCTTCCCCACCGATTTCGACGCCGCCTGGCTGCGCGATACGCTGGTGATCTTCGAGAATACCGGCAACCGCTTCTCGATCGTCGTCGAGATCGTCGAGAGCGACGAGGTCGATATCGCTCACACCCACCGCGAGGTGGAGGCGCTGCGCCGCTATGGCTACCGTACCCATCTCGACGATTTTGGGACCGGCTATTCCAATATCCAGAACCTCGCGACGCTGGGGGTCGACGGCGTGAAGCTCGACCGCTCGTTCGCCATGGCGGCGGAAGGTACGATGATGAGCAAGATGCTGCTCAACGCCATCGACATGGTTCACGCCGCCGGCCACCGGATCACGGTCGAAGGCGTCGAGACCGAGGATCGCTTGGCGGCCATCAAGGCCACCGGCCAGGTCGAGTTCGTGCAGGGCTACCTGGTCTCGCGCCCGCTCGACATCGAGCGCTTCGTGCAGTTCCTCGGCGAACAGGGCATCCCGATGGGCCAGCGCCCTCGACTGGTGGCCTGACCGCAGGCAGCCTCAACTAGGTGTGCCCCAGATCCGCCGCACCATTCTCGCCATCTCTTTCGACTCTGCCCAGCGGTCGGTGAGATCGATGCCGTCGGGGCCGGCGATGGCGTAGGGCTGCGGACCGAGTTCGCAGAGAAAGCTGAGCTCGGCGTCCGGAGCAGCGCGGCGGCGCCAGTTGGCAAAGCCCTTTTGCCACCAGCGGCCGAACTGCTCGACCCACGGCGCGTGGTGCGGAAATCCGAGCGGCACCTGCACCTGCTCGCTGGTGGCGACCCGAGCGTGAAAGGCCCAGGCATGGTCGAGGATCACCCCGATCTGCGCTTCGGTCTCCGGCGGCACCGGCAGCGTGATTTCGCGCCCGACCACGTAATGCGAGAGATCGGCGAGCAGCCGGAGTTCCGGGAACGCGTCGATGAGGTCGAGCGTGACCAAAAGATCGTTGGTCATCCGGTCGCGATGGGTTTCGACCAGCACCGGAAAGTCGACCTCTTCCGCCAGCCGCGCCCAGCCCTCGAGCACTCTCACCGCATCCGCCAGCCGGCGCGGTCGAAGCTGCGGCTGAATGTTGATGTGATGCAGCCCGTAGCGGCTCGCCCAGTCGAGCGCCGGCTTCAGGCTGTCGACATCTGTGGGAAAGCAGAGCCCCTCTAGTGCGAGACCTTCGGCCTTGGCCAGCGCCGCGGCGCGTTTCGCCTCGCCTTCATCGATCCAGAGCGAGCCGAAGCCGTCGAAACCCGCGCCCTTGATCAGCTCGACATTTTCTTCGAGTGACCGCTCGGGTGGGGCACCGCGCAGGTTCTGCATGCTCCAGAGCGACTGCAGAACGAGGAGCCGCTGCATCAGCGCTCTCCGAGCAGCACCACGCTTTCCTGCTCGTTGGGGTCGGTGCGGGCGATCAGCGCCCGGGCGATCCTGTCGGTCGGGTTGAACGGCTGATGCGGCACGCCGGCCGGAATGTAGACGAAGTCGCCGGCATGCACCTCGTCGAGATGCTCGAGGTTCGGTCCGTGGTAGAACGAGCTGCTGCCTTCGAGCATGAAGATCGCGGTCTCGTGCGCCTCGTGATAGTGCGGCTTGGCCTTGGCGCCGGGCGGCATCACCAGGAGGTGCATGCAGATACCCTCCGAGCCGGCCGACTCGGCCGACACGCCAGCGAAATAGTCGAGCCCCTGCTTGCCGCGATAGCCCTCGCCGCCACGGATCACCTTGCACTCTTTCATCGCAACTCCTCCTGGTTGCTGGTGAAACTAACCTCGGGCTTCTCCTGCCGCAATCGAGCGCCGATTGCGCCGCAAAATGACCGCACGGCCGCGCAACCGTTCCCTTGTGGTCCAGGTTGACTAGGGCCGGACGGGGAGCGAACCGAATGACGATCGTCGAACTGCAGGACGAGCTGACGCCGGAGGCGATCGACGCACTGGCACGGGCCAAGAGTGCCTTCCTCGGGGCGCAGGCCGAGCGGTGCGGTTACCTCAAGGTGGCGTTCGAGCGGCACGACGAGGAAGGCGAGCTGGCGGTCGCCGCGAGCTTTACCCTAAAGCCCAAGCGCGAGTGGCACCATGTCGACGCGGCCATCAAGCTCAGCGACCTCGAGGGCCAGACGATGCAGCGGAGCGTCGACCGAGCCTTTCGCTCGCTCTCCGACGCTGTCGCCTGCGTCGGCATCGCCCATCTTTTCCGTCCGATGGGGCCCGAAACACCGCGGACCTGGCAGAAGTAGCCGCTGGTCACCAGCCTCTCGCACCCCTCCCCTTGAGCGGAGGGGCTGGGGGAGGGGGTTGGGCCACAGGCATCGCGCCCGCTGCGTAACCCCCTCCCTCGATCCCTCGCCTCAAGAGGGGGGAGGCGATGTGGCGATATTGTGCCTCAACACTCCGGCAGGTTCACGCTCAGGCCCGCCAGCGAGGTTTCCTTGTAGCGCTCGTCCATGTCGCGCCCGGTCTGCCGCATGGTTTCGATGCAGGCGTCGAGCGGCACGATGTGCTGGCCATCGCCCAGCGCTGCCAGCGAGGCAGCAGCGACCGCCTTCACCGCGCCCATGCCGTTGCGCTCGATGCAGGGCACCTGCACGAGCCCCCTGATGGGGTCGCAGGTCATGCCGAGGTGATGCTCCAGCGCGATCTCGGCTGCGTTCTCCACCTGCGCATTGCTGCCGCCAAGCACGGCGCAAAGCGCCGCCGCCGCCATGGCTGATGCCGAGCCGACCTCACCCTGGCAGCCGACCTCGGCGCCCGAAATCGAGGCATTGAACTTGATGAGCCCGCCGATCGCCGCAGCGACCAGCAGCATGTCGGCGACCTTCGCCCGCGACGCGCCGGGGATGAAATCGAGATAGTAGCGTATGACCGCCGGGATCACACCGGCGGCGCCATTGGTGGGCGCCGTCACCACCTGCCCGCCGGCCGCATTCTCCTCGTTGACCGCCATGGCATAGGCCTGCAGCCAGTCGACTGCCGAGTGCAGCGGCATGTCGTTGGCACCGGCGCGGCCGGCGAGCTTTTCGCGCACGCCGTGCGCGCGGCGCTTCACGTTGAGGCCACCGGGCAGGACGCCTTCACCTTCGAGGCCGCGGTCGATGCAGCGGTTCATCACGTCCCAAACCGTGGCGATGCCGCGATCGAGTTCTTCCGCTGGGCGCAGCGTCAGCTCGTTGGCCCGCTTCATCTCGGCAATGCTGAGCCCCGAGGCCTCGCCCATGGCTAGCATTTCGGCAGCCGTGGCAAAGGGGTAGGGGACGGTGACGGCCGCACCTGTCGGTCGGCCGGCCTGGTCGGCGGCAAACTCGGCCTCGGTCATCACGAAGCCGCCGCCGACTGAATAGTAGACCTCCGAGAGCAGGTCCGGCTCTCCCTTCAGCAGCCGGAACTGCATCGCGTTAGGGTGACCGGGAAGGCGCTTCCCCTTCTCGGCGATGATCGCTATGGCCGGATCGAGTACGACGCGGCTGTTGCCCATCATCACGGACTTCGTGCGCGCCAGCTCGTCGAGCGCGGCATCTGCTTCGGCGCGGTCATAGGTTTGGGGTGTCATGCCGATGAGGCCGCAGAGGACGGCGCGGAAGGTGCCGTGACCCTCGCCCGTATAGGCCAGCGAGCCATAGAGCCGGCATTCGATCTTTGCCCCGTTGGCCGGCACGGTGGCGACCTTGTCGCGGAAACGGCGCGCAGCCAGCATCGGCCCCATCGTATGCGACGACGACGGACCGACGCTGACCTTGAAGATATCGAAGACCGACAGGAACATGTCCTAGTGTTCCACATATCGGGTCGAAGGGGAAATGGGCTGGTCACGCTGGCGACTGAGCCTCCGGCGATGGGGCACAAGATCGTGCTCGGCAACGCACCTCTCTACTCCTGCTCGAGCCGCAGCATGCGCATCAGCGTGTCGTTCTGGAAGACGAAGTGCTCGACAAGGCCGCCGATGACGTGGAGCCCGATGAGCGGGATGAGGATGAGCCGGCCGAGCTCATGGAGCTCGGCGGAAAACTCGATGCCGAAGAACCAGGCCAGAGCCCCGGTACTCGGCATGAAGAAGATGAAGCCATAGAGCAGCAGATGAGTGAGCCAGCTGATCCATCGCACCAGCTGCGACGTGCCTTCATGCGGCGGCGCGCCGAGCCGCCAGCGCGCCAGCACCCGGACGATGGCAAGCAGCAGCACCGTCACCCCCACGCCGATGTGGAGCAGGGCCCAGTTCATCTCTTCGATGGGGTCGCCGTTGAGGAGATCGTCAAAGGCGTCCTGCATGCCCCCATTGACCAGCAGTTGGAAGATCACCAGGGCCGCAATGGTCCAGTGGAGCACGACCTGCAGGGGAGAATAGCCCCTGGACTTGTTCGTCACGGCAGTGCCCAGACCGTGACCTGGTCGCCGATCGGGGTTTCCATGAAGTGATGGCCGCCGGTCATCAGCCCGACATACTGTTTGCCATCGATCTCATAGGCGAAAGGGTTCGCCTGGCCGCCGGCCGGCAGCTCGGTCTGCCACAGCACATTGCCGGTCTCGATGTCGATGGCGCGGAACAGGTCGTCGGTGGCCGCCGCGATGAAGACGAGGCCACCCGCCGTCACCACCTCGCCGCCATTGTTGGGCGTGCCGATGTCGAAGGGCAGCATCGAGGGAATGCCGAAGGGGCCGTTTCTGCGCGCGGTGCCGAACGGTTTGTCCCACACGGTGCGGCCGGTAGCGATCTCGATGGCGCGAATGCCGCCATAGGGCGGCTCCTTGCACATGAGACCGGTGAAGTCCATGCGCCAGCCGGCATTGACCTGAATGGCGAACGGGGAGCCGACTTGCGGTCCGGCCTCGCCGAGCGGACCTTCGGGCGGTTCACCGCCAGGCGCGTTGATGGGCTTCAGACCCGCCTTGTCCGCCTCCTCGCGCGGCACCAGCCGGTTGTGGTTGGGCATGTCGTTGTAATTGGCGATGATCAGCCCGCGTTCGGGATCGATTGCGACGCTGCCCCAGTCCGAGCCGCCATTGTAGCCGGGGTATTGGATCCAGTAGCGGTCGGACGTCGGCGGCGTGTAGATGCCCTGGTAGGCCGATAGCCGGAACTGGATGCGGCACCAGAGCTGGTCAATGGGCGTCATGCCCCACATGTCGGCCTCGACGAGGTCGCGCTTGGCCAGCGTGTGGTAGCCTGAGAAAGGCTGGGTCGGCGACAGGTAGTCTGGCTCGACGCCGCCCTGCGGCACCGGCCGCTCTTCGACGGGGGTCAGCGGTTCGCCGGTGCGGCGGTCGAGGATGTAGATGTCCCCCTGCTTGCTGGGGATGAGAATGGCCGGCACGGCGCCGCCCTCGGCGGGGAAGTCGAGCAATGTCGCCTGCGAGCCCAGGTCGTAGTCCCACACATCGTTGTGCACGGTTTGGAAGTGCCACACCGGCTTGCCCGTGGTGACATCCAGGGCAACCACCGACGTGGCGTATTCGTTCTCCAGTTCGCTGCGGTTCGAGCCGTAATAGTCGACCGATGAGTTTCCCAGCGGAAGGTAGACCAGGCCCAGCTCTTCGTCGCCGGAAGCAGTCGTCCACATGTTGGGCGTGCCGCGCGTATAGACCTCACCCTCCGGCGGCAGGCCGGTGAGTTCGGGGTTGCCGAGGTCCCAGGCCCAGGCCAGTTCGCCCGTAACGGCGCTGTAGCCACGGACGACGCCCGAGGGTGCGTCCTCCGCCTGGCCATCCTTCACCTGCGCCCCGATCACCGCGATGCCGCGCACGATTGCCGGCGGAGAGGTGACGGCATACCAGCCGGGTACGGTTTCGCCGATGCCGACCTCGAGATCGACCTCCCCGTTATCGCCGAAATCGGCGCAGGGCTGGCCGGTCTCCGCGTCGACCGCGATGAGGCGCGCGTCGAGCGTGCCGACGAGGATGCGCGTGGCGCAGGCGTCACCCGCCGCGGCCTCGGGGTTCTGATAGTAGGCGACGCCACGGCACGACGCGCTGTAGGGGATCGCGTCGGTCGAAACTTCCGGATCGAAGCGCCACTCCTCGCCTCCGGTACGGGCATCGACCGCGATGATGATGTTGAGGGCCGAGCAGAGGAAGAGATTATCGCCGACCTTGAGCGGCGTGGTCTCGGCCGCATAGCGGTCCTCACCCTCTTCGGGCATGTCGCCGGTGCGGTACTGCCAGACCTGCTTGAGCTGCCCGACATTGTCGCGCGTGATCTGGTCGAGCGGGGTGTAGCGCGTGGCGTGGTAGGTGCCGCCATAGGCAGGCCAGTCCGCGCCGGCCTCGAGCTGCGGCTGTGGCTGGGCCGAAGCGAGCATCTGCGGCGCAGGCTCGGCAGCCGGCGGCGCCGGCTGTTCGGCTGTGGCATCCGGAGCGGGAGCCTCGGTTGCCGGCACCTGCGCTTCTGGTGCCGGCGCTTCAGGCGCAGGAGCCTGGGGTGTCGCTGCTTCAGGCGCCGGAGCTTCGGGTGCGGGTGTCATCGTCGCCTGCGCGACGGCTGTGGTTGGGGTCCACAATGGCTGAGCCAGTCCGTAGGCACCGAACGCAAAGATGGCCGCCATCGCTGCGGCAGCAGCGCGTGCGCCGACGGCCCGCGGATCGCTGCGGCGCAGTGCGCCAATAGTGGGTAGAAGTGCGAGCAGCACGATCGTCGGGGCCACCAGCCGCGGTACCTGTGCCCAGCCGTTGAGGCCTTTCTCCCACAAGGCCCACACCAGGGTGAAGGCGAACATCACCAAGTAGAGCCAGAAGCCCAGCATCCGATGCCGCCAGTAGAAGATGCCAGAAGCGAGCAGCAGGAGCCCTGCAACGAGGTAGTAGAAGCTGCCGCCCAGCGAGAGCAGCCAGCCGCCGCCTGCGGCGATCACGAGTCCGGCGATGACGAAGACGATGGCGACAAGGCCCAGGTAAAGCCGCATCAGCAGGCCGGGGCGAGTGTTATCAGCCATCGTCGGGGTCTCCCTTTCGGTTTGTTTGAGCAAGGAACTTCGTTCGGCCTTCGTACGTTCCATCTCTTCACGACCTGCGGGGGAGAATGGCGCGAGCGGAGACTTCCGGCCGGACTTTTCAGGGCATCGGGCTCGTCGCCGTGTCGATGACCCTTTCCGCCTGCACCCAGCAGAGTGTGCTGCATCCGGCAAGCCGGGAGGCCGGTGAACTCTCCGCCCTCACATGGTTCATGTTCGCGGCTGCTGTGGTGATCTGGGGCATCGTCATGGGGGCCGCGATTTATGCCGTGGTCGGCAAGCTGCGGCCGAAGAGCGAGCGCTTCGCCGACCGCTTTATCATCGTAGGTGGTGTCGCTTTTCCCACGGTGTCCCTTGCCATCCTGCTGGTCTTTGGCCTCTCGCTGCTGCCGAGCTGGAGCGAAGCCGATACTCCCGACCTCCGCATCCATGTCGTTGGCGAACAGTTCTGGTGGCGCTTCGGCTACGAGCTTCCCGACGGCAGCATTCTGGAGACGGCCAATGAGCTGCATCTGCCGGTCGGTGCGACGGTAGAGTTCGTGCTGACCAGCACCGACGTCATCCATTCGTTCTGGATTCCGGCGCTCAACGGCAAGATGGACACCATCCCCGGTCGTACCAACCTGTTGCGGATGACGCCCACCAAACCGGGCATCTATCGCGGCGCCTGCGCCGAGTTCTGCGGCAGGGGCCACGCGCTGATGTCACTCGTGGCAGAAGTTCACGACCCAGGCGCATACCAGCAGTGGATCTCGGCGCAACTGTTGCCCGCCAGTCCTGTAGGAGGCGACGCGTTTGTCTCTGCCGGCTGCGGCGGCTGCCACGTCGTCCGCGGCGTCACCGAGGCCGGCGCCGTTGGCCCCGACCTCACCCATTTTGCCAGCCGCCGAACCTTTGGCGCCGCGACCAAATCCATCACCGCCGACAACCTCTCTGCCTGGCTCGCCGCCCCCGAACATGTGAAGCCCGGCGCTCGCATGCCGAGCTTCGGCGCGCTTCCCGAGGCCGACCGCGATGCTATCGTCGCCTACCTGCTGACCCTCCGATGACCGACAAGAGAGCCGAGGACGAACAACTCGCGAGGGTCTGGGCGCCACCCAAGCGGTGGCACTATTTCTCCGACGTCAACAATTCCCGCGTTGGCATCTGGTACATCACTGCCGCCTTCGGCTTCATGCTCTTCGGCGGCGTGCTGGCACTGCTCATCCGGCTGCAATTGGCGGTGCCGGAGAACGACCTGATCTCCTCCGAGACTTACAGCCAGCTGTTCACACTGCATGGCACGGTGATGATGTTCCTCTTCGCCGTCCCGATCTTCGAGGCCGTTGCCATCCTCATCCTGCCGGCGATGCTGGGTGCGCGCGACCTGCCATTCCCGCGCCTTTCGGCCTTCGGCTTCTGGTGCTTCGTCATCGGCGGCGTCTTCGTCTGCGGCTCCATCTTCTTCAACTCGGCCCCGGACGCCGGCTGGTTCATGTATCCGCCGCTCTCGACCGAACAGTCCGGCATCGGCGCCGACATCTGGTTGCTGGGATTGAGCTTTATCGAGGTCGCATCCATCGCAGCGGCGGTGGAGCTTATCGTCGGGGTGCTGAAGTGCCGCGCCCCGGGCATGCACATCAACCTGATGCCGCTCTACGCCTGGTACGTGCTGATCGTCGGCGGCATGATCCTGTTCGCCTTCCCGCCGCTGATCGCCGGCGACCTGCTGTTCGAGCTCGAGCGCCTGCTCGACTGGCCGTTCTTCGACGTCACCCGCGGCGGCGACCCCATCCTCTGGCAGCACCTGTTCTGGATCTTCGGCCACCCCGAGGTTTACATCATCTTCCTGCCCGCCATCGCGCTGCTGGCGATGATCGTGCCGACCTTCGCCCAGCGGCCGATCGCCGGCTACTCCTGGATCGTGCTCTCCGCCATCGGCACCGGCTTTCTCTCCTTCGGGCTCTGGGTGCACCACATGTTCACGACGGGTCTGCCGTCGATCTCGCTGGGGTTCTTCTCGGCAGCATCGGAGGCCGTGGCGATCCCAACCGGAATCCAGATTTTCGCCTTCATTGCCACGGTGATGCTGGGAAAGGTCGTGCGCACGGTGCCGATGCTCTACTGCCTCGGCGCGCTCGCCATCTTCATCGTCGGCGGCCTGACCGGTGTCATGGTGGCGGTCGCCACCTTCGATTTCCAGGCGCACGATACGTACTTCATCGTCGCCCATCTCCACTACACACTGATCGGCGGCATGCTGTTCCCGGTGATGGCGGGAGTGCAGTGCTACTACCCCTTCGCCACCGGAAAGATGCTGTCGCGCAAGCTCGGGATCTGGTCGTTCTGGCTGATGTTCCTGGGCTTCAACATCGCCTTCCTGCCGATGCATTTGACGGGCCTGCTCGGCATGCCGCGGCGCGTCTTCACCTACAGTGCCGAAACGGGCTGGCAATGGCTCAACCTGCTCTCGACCGTCGGCGCCTTCGTCTTCGCCGCCGGTTTCCTCGTTTTCGTTTGGGACTGTGTGCGCCCGAAGAAGCGTGAGCCTGACGCGCCACGGAACGTCTGGAACGCCGGGACCCTGGAATGGGTCACACGCGTGCCTGCCGATCCCTGGGGCCTGCGCTCGATCCCGGAAGTAGACAGCCGTTATCCCGTCTGGGACGACAAGGGACTGCTCGCAACCATCGACGAGGGCAAGGGGCTCCTCGCCGATGCCAGCGAGGGCAAACGCGAGACCCTGGTCACATCGGTGCTCGATGCGCAGCCGCTTCAGATACTGCGTGTCGCCAAGCCGAGCTGGGTCCCCGCAATCGCGGCGGCTGGCCTCGGCGCCGTTTTCATCTTCTCGACCTTCAAGCTCTGGATACCGACGCTCATCGGCGCAGCAGTCTTTCTCGCCGCGACTCTCATCTGGCTTTGGACTGGCACAGCGATCATCCCCGAGAAGGAGGCAAAAGACCCGGGCAACGGCAAGCCGCTGCCGCTCTACGTCGCAGGGGTGAGGTCCAGCGGGTGGTGGGCCATGTTCATCACCATGACTGGCGATCTGACGGCCTTCCTGTCGCTGATCTTCGGCTATTTCTTCTTCTGGACCATCCACGAGGATTTCCCGCCGCCCGGCATCGACGGCCCGGGCTGGCAGTGGCCGCTGGTTGCCGGAACGCTCGTTGTTCTCGCCTGGAGCCTCACGCTTGCGGCGAGGCTTCTCAACGCGCGGGGAAAGGTCCCGGCCGCCCGAGCCTCACTCGTCGCAGGCGTCGTCGCGAGTGGCGGGGCGGCGGCAGCCC
>DATCRS010000585.1:0-4102 GCA_036568845.1 Devosia sp.
TCAGGTGAGAGCGTTGCAAATTCACGTTTGGGACCGCATCTGCGGTCCCATGCCGTTTCAGAAGGTGCCCGATGACCGAGCCGCATGATCCGTTCGATCTCGAAGGCGACACCCTGCACGAAGAGTGCGGTGTGTTCGGCATTCTCGGCCATCCCGAGGCGGCGACGCTCACGGCGCTCGGGCTCCACGCCCTGCAGCACCGCGGCCAGGAAGCGGCCGGCATCGTCAGCTTCGACGGCCGGCACTTCCATACCGAAAAGCGCATGGGCCTGGTCGGCGACCATTACACCGACCCGGCGACGCTGGCCAAACTCCCCGGCTCGATCTCGATCGGCCACACCCGCTATTCCACCACCGGCGAAGTGGCGCTGCGCAACGTGCAGCCGCTTTTTGCCGAGCTCGAGGAGGGCGGCATCGCCATTGCGCACAATGGCAACTTTACCAACGGCCTGACGCTCCGCCGCCAGATCATCGCCACCGGCGGCATCTGCCAGTCGACCTCGGACACCGAGGTGGTGCTGCATCTGGTCGCCCGCTCCCGCCACACCTCCACCGCCGACCGCTTCATCGACGCCATCCGCCAGATGGAAGGCGGCTATTCAATGCTGGCGATGACCCGCACCAAGCTGATCGCTGCCCGCGATCCCGTCGGTATCCGGCCGCTGGTGATGGGCGATCTCGACGGCAAGCCGATCTTCTGCTCGGAAACCTGCGCCCTCGACATCATCGGCGCCAAATATGTGCGCGACGTCGAGAATGGCGAAGTGATCATCTGCGAGATCCAGCCCGACGGCTCGATCACCATCGATGCGCGCAAGCCCAAAAAACCGGTGCCTGAGCGGCTCTGCCTCTTCGAATATGTCTACTTCGCCCGGCCGGACTCGGTGGTGGGCGGCCGCAGCGTCTACCAGACGCGCAAGAACATGGGCATCAACCTCGCCACCGAGTCGCCGGTGGCGGCCGACGTGGTGGTGCCGGTGCCCGACGGGGGCACCCCAGCGGCGATCGGCTTTGCGCAGGCGAGCGGCATCCCGTTCGAGCTCGGCATCATCCGCAACCACTATGTGGGCCGCACCTTCATCGAACCGACCCAGTCGATCCGCGCCTTCGGCGTGAAACTCAAGCACTCGGCCAATCGCGCGATGATCGCGGGCAAGCGCGTGGTGCTGGTCGACGATTCCATCGTCCGTGGCACGACCTCACTGAAGATCGTGCAGATGATCCGTGATGCCGGCGCCACCGAAGTGCATATGCGGGTCGCAAGCCCGATGATCTTCTATCCTGACTTTTACGGCATCGACACGCCGGACCGCGATGGGCTGCTCGCCAACCGCTATGGCGATGTCGACGAGATGGCCAAGTACATCGGGGTCGACTCGCTCGCCTTCCTTTCGATCGACGGGCTCTACCAGGCGGTGGGCGGCGAGAAGCGCAACAATGCGGCGCCGCAGTTCACCGACCACTATTTCACCGGCGACTACCCGACGACGCTCACCGACCTCAACGGCCGGCGCACCGCCGACCCCAAGACCTTCGCGCTGATGCGCGAGGCGAGCTAGGCGGGCCCCACGCCCATCCGCCCGAGCAGGCGATCGCGGCGGATGAACTGGTGGTAGAGCGCCGCCCCGGCGTGCAGCACCACGAGCGCGATCAGCGCCTTGCCGACGAGCCCGTGGGCAAGGCGTGGCGGAAGCTCGGAAAAGTCGGGCGGCGCCGTGCCGGCCAGCAGGGCCGGGATCGCGCCCGAGAATGCAAGCGTGGCGATGCCGCTCGCTGCCAGGACGATGATCCCCGCATAAAGAAGCCCGTGTACGATACGCGCTGCCAGGTGCTGCGAATGGGGCTGGTTGGCGACCGGTTGAGGCCGCTTGTCGGCCCAGCGCCACCAGCCGATGCGCAGGAGGGTAAGGAGGAGGACCGTGACGCCGATGGTCGCATGCACCGGGAGGATCGAGGCCTTCACCCCCTCCCCCGCCCCAGTCATGATGGTGCCGGAGATGAGAAGACCGAAGATGGCGGCAGCGCTCACCCAGTGGATGGTCATCGCCACCGCGCCATAATGTGTGGACGTGCTCTTTAAGCGCATGACGAGCTCCTTGCTCTTCGGCCCTCGCTGCATTTAGATAGCACACTATGTATTTGGATAGCAAGCTATGGAACTCATCTTCGACCGCTTCGCTTCACTCGGGTACATGACCAATCTGGTCGGGCGGCTGCTGATCCGCGAAATCAGCGGGCCGCTGGCGGCGCATGGGCTCTCGGTCGGGTACATGCCCATTTTTTTCGCGCTGGCAGCTGGTGAAGCGCTCACCCAACGCGACCTCGCCATTGCCGCACAGGTGGAGCAGCCCACCATGGCCGCCACCCTCGCCCGCATGCAACGCGATGGCCTCATCGAGCGGCGAGCCAATCCCGATGACCGGCGCAGCGCCCTCATCTTCCTGAGCGAAGCGGGCCACAGCAAACTGCCCGCCGTGCATGCGGCGGCGACGGAGGCCAACGGCCGGGCAACGGCCCAACTCAGCGCCGAAGAACGTGGGCAGCTGTTGGCACTGCTCACCCGGGTTGCCGAAACGCTCGGGCCGATCAGCTAGCGGACCAATGGCCGCACGGTTTGGGCTTCCCCCTCCGCGCCGCGACAGCTAGAAGGCCCGCAACCTTCTTCTCGAGTTTGGCATGACTACTGAAAACACCCTCGCCGGCAAAGTCGTTCTCGTCACCGGCGCGTCGCGTGGCATCGGCTACCAGGCGGCAAAAGAGGCGGCGCGGCGTGGCGCCCACGTCATCGCCGTGGCCCGCACGATCGGGGGGCTGGAGGAGCTCGATGACGAGATCCAGGCGGCCGGCGGCTCCACCACTCTGGTGCCCCTCGACATCCGCGACGGCGACGGCATCGACCGGCTCGGCGCCGCCATCTTCGAGCGCTGGAAGAAGCTCGACGGTCTGGTCGCCAATGCCGGCATGCTGGCGACGCTCTCGCCCGTGCCCCATGTCGAACTCAAGGAGTTCGAGCAGTCCTTCGCAGTCAACGTTACTGCCAACTACCGCCTGATCCGCTCGCTCGACCTGCTGCTGCGGCAGGCCGAGGCGGGCCGCGCCGTGTTCGTCTCCTCCTCGTCCGCCCGCTCCGCCCGCGCCTTCTGGGGTCCCTACGCGGCCAGCAAGGCGGCGCTCGAGGCCATGGTCAAGAGCTACGCCGCCGAAGTCGCGACCACCAACCTCAAGGTGAACCTCTTCTACCCGGGCGCAGTTCGTACAGCCATGCGCGCCAAGGCCATGCCGGGCGAGGATCCGGCAAGGCTGCCGATGCCGGCCGAAATCGTGCCCAGGCTCATCGACATGATCGAGCCCGGCTACACGCAGAACCGTGCGCTCTTCGACTACGAGAGTGGCGAGACGGATCCGGCCTGAGGTCAAGCAGCCCTTGTTGGAGTCATCGAACTTCGACAAGGTCAGGATGAAATCCGCTGCTGCCTATGTCCGAGAAACCAGCACCTTATCGATGCGGCGGCCGTCGAGGTCGATGACCTCGAACTTCCACGGCCCGCGTTCGAATTTCTCGCCCACCACCGGCAGGTGGTTGAGCTCGGCGAGGACGAAGCCGGCGACGGTTTCGAACTTGGCGTCCTTGGGGATCGGCACGCCGATGCGGTCCTGGAACTCGTCGGCCTGCATCCAGCCGGAAACGAGAAAGCTGCCATCTTCGCGGGTGGTGAAAGCGGGCTCCTCGCCCTCTTCCTCCTGGAAGGCGCCGGTGATCGCCTCGAGAATGTCGCCGGCCGTGACGATGCCCTCGAAGTGGCCGTATTCGTCGAAGACCAGCGCCATGTGCACCAGCGAGCCGCGGATGGCTTTGAGGACGTCGAGAGCCTCGGAGCGGTCCATCACCACGGGCGCAGGCTTCACCAGCGAGCGGGCGTCGATGGCATCGCCCCTGAACAGCATTTCGAGCAGGTCCTTGCGGACGATCACGCCGACGATCTGATCCGGCCCGCCGTCCTGCACCGGCAGCACGGAATGGCGTGTGGTGCGCAGCCGCTCGATGATCTCGGCAGTGGGCTCAGTGAGGTCGATCACCTCGACATCGAGGCGGGGCGTCATC
>DATCRS010000586.1:0-4895 GCA_036568845.1 Devosia sp.
GTCCGTGCCGGTGTCGCCGCCACCGATGACGACGACGTCCTTGCCGGCGGCGTTGATCGGGCTCGCGCCGTTGTTGCCGAGGACCGCCTTGGTGTTGGCGGTGAGGAACTCCATCGCGAAGTGCACGCCCTTGAGGTTGCGGCCCTCGATGGGCAGGTCGCGCGGCTGCGTGGCGCCGGTGCAGATGACGGTGGCGTCGTACTCCTTGGCGAATATGCCGGGATCGACGTTGTCCTTCTCGCCGGTGCCGACGCTGGCGTTGCAGATGAACTTGATGCCTTCCTGCTCCATGAGCTTGATGCGGCGGAGAACGACCTCCTGCTTGTCGAGCTTCATGTTGGGGATGCCGTACATCAGCAGGCCGCCCGGACGGTCGGCGCGCTCGAAGACGGTGACGGTGTGACCGGCGCGGTTGAGCTGCGCGGCGGCGGAAAGACCGGCGGGACCGGAGCCGATGACGGCGACCTTCTTGCCGGTGCGGGTCGTGGGCGGCTCGGGATTGACCCAGCCCTCCTCCCAACCGCGGTCGGTGATGGCGGCCTCGATGTTCTTGATGGTGACCGGCGGGGCATTGATGCCGAGCACGCAGGAACCTTCGCAAGGCGCGGGACACACGCGGCCGGTGAACTCCGGGAAGTTGTTCGTCTTGTGCAGGCGGTCGAGCGCCTCATGCCAGAGGCCGCGGTAGACGAGGTCGTTCCACTCCGGGATCAGGTTGTTGATCGGGCAGCCCGACGCCATGCCGCTGATGAGCTTGCCCGTGTGGCAGAACGGAACGCCGCAATCCATGCAGCGCGCGCCCTGGGTGCGGAGCTTCTTCTCCTCCATGTGGTGGTGGAACTCCTTCCAGTCCTTGACGCGCTCGACCGGCGTGCGGTCGACGGGGAGTTCTCTTAGATACTCAATAAAACCTGTAGGCTTACCCATGGTGGAGAAGTGATGAGTGACGAGTGATGAGTGACAAGCGGGGGACGGGGAAGAGATAGGTGACGGGTGACGAACCGGCGGAGTTTTTAACCACGGATTTCACGGATTAAACGGGTGGAATTTGAACCACAAAGACACCGAGACACAAAGGTTGGGAATTCAAAGGCATGGATTCTTCGCTTCGCTTAGAATGACAGGTATCGGGTGTGGGTTCGATGGTTTCGATCCGTGATAATCCGTGCGATCTGTGGTCAATTGATCGATTCGATCAGTTGCCGCCGACGCGGGAGGTGTCCTTGGCGTTTTCCTCGAAGGCGGCGAGCAGGGCTTCGTCGCCGGTGAGGCCCTGGGCCTGGACGCGCTCGATGCAGGCGAGCATGCGCTTGTAGTCCTTGGGCATGACCTTGACGAACTTCGGCACGAGGGCGGTCCAGCTGGCGAGGACCTCCTTGGCGCGCGGGCTCTTCGTGTATTCGAGGTGCTTCTCGATGAGGGCGCGAACCTCCGCGATCTCGGCGGGCTTCTCGAGCTTCTCGAGGCCGACCATGGCGAGGTTGACGTCCGGCGAGAAGTCGCCGGCCTCGTCGAGGACGTACGCGACGCCACCCGACATGCCTGCCGCGAAATTGCGGCCAGTGCTGCCGAGGACGACGACACGGCCGCCGGTCATGTATTCGCAGGCGTGGTCGCCCACGCCCTCAACCACGGCGTTGACGCCGGAGTTGCGGACGGCGAAGCGCTCGCCGGCGCGGCCGTTGAGGTAAACCTCGCCGGCGGTCGCGCCATAGAGGGCGACGTTGCCGACGATGATGTTCTCGGTGGCCTTGAAGGTGGCGTTGGCGGACGGGTAGATGATGATCTTGCCGCCGGAGAGACCCTTGCCGACGTAGTCGTTGGCGTCGCCCTCGATGGAGAGGGTGAAGCCCTTCGTGACGAAGGCGCCGAAGCTCTGGCCGGCCGAGCCCTTGAAGCGGAACTGGATGGTGTCGTCGGGCAGGCCCTTCGCACCGTACTTCTTGGTGACCTCGTAGCTCGTGATGGTGCCGACCACGCGGTTGACGTTGCGGATGGGCAGCTCGGCGATGACCTTCTCGCCCTTCTCGATGGCCGGCTTGGCCAGCGTGAGGAGCGTCGTGAGGTCGAGCGACTTGTCGAGGCCATGGTCCTGCTTGATGGTGCAGAACCGGCCGACCTCGGCGCCGACCTCGGGCTGGTAGAGGATGTTGCTGAAGTCGAGGCCGCGGGCCTTCCAGTGGGCGACGGCCTGCTTGGGCTCGAGGCGCTCGGTGTGGCCGATCATCTCCTCGATGGTGCGGTAACCCAGCTGCGCCATGAGCTCGCGGACTTCCTGCGCGATGAACGTCATGAAGTTCACGACGTGCTCGGGCTTGCCGGCAAACTTCTCGCGGAGGCGCGGATCCTGCGTGGCGACACCCGCGGGGCAGGTGTTGAGGTGGCAGACGCGCATCATGATGCAGCCCGTGGCGACGAGCGGCGCGGTGGCAAAGCCGAATTCCTCGGCGCCGAGCAGCGCGGCGACGACGACGTCGCGGCCGGTCTTGAGCTGGCCGTCGGTCTCGACGGCGATGCGCGAGCGGAGGTTGTTGAGGACGAGGGTCTGGTGCGTCTCGGCGAGGCCGAGCTCCCACGGCAGGCCCGCGTGCACGACGGAGGTGAGCGGCGAGGAGCCGGTGCCGCCGTCGAAGCCGGAGATGAGCACGACATCGGCGTGCGCCTTGGCGACGCCCGCGGCGATGGTGCCGACGCCGACCTCGGCGACGAGCTTCACGCTCACGCGCGCGTGGCGGTTGCTGTTCTTGAGGTCGTGGATGAGCTCCGCGAGATCCTCGATGGAATAGATGTCGTGGTGCGGCGGCGGGGAGATGAGGCCGACGCCCGGGGTGGTGCCGCGGGTCTTGGCGATCCACGGATAAACCTTGGTGCCGGGCAGCTGGCCGCCCTCACCGGGCTTGGCGCCCTGGGCCATCTTGATCTGGAGCTCCTTCGCGCTGGCGAGGTATTCGCTGGTGACGCCGAAACGGCCCGCGGCGACCTGCTTGATCGCGGAGTTCTTGGAGTCGCCGTTGGGCAACGGGATGAAGCGGTCGGCGTCCTCGCCGCCCTCGCCCGTGTTGCTCATGCCGCCGATGCGGTTCATGGCGATGGCGAGGGTTTCGTGGGCCTCCTTCGAGATGGAGCCGTAGGACATGGCGCCGGTCTTGAAGCGCTTCATGATCTTCTCGACGGGCTCGACCTCCTCGATCGGGATCGCCTCGTTGAACTTGAAGTCGAGCAGGCCGCGGAGCGTCGCGACGTTCTTGGAGGTCTCGTTGACGATCTTGGAATAGTCCTTGAACGCCGCGTAGCTGCCGGTGCGCACGGCCTTCTGTAGGCGGTGGATCGATTCCGGGTTGAAGAGGTGGTATTCGCCGTCGTTGCGGTACTGGTACTGGCCGCCGACCGGAAGCACGTGGCCGTTGACCTGGCGGTCCGGATAGGCGTGGCGGTGGCGGGCGAGGACTTCCTGCGCGATGACGTCGAGGCCGATGCCGCCGACGCGCGAAGGGGTCCAGGTGAAGTAGTGGTCGATGACGTCCTGGCGGAGGCCGACGGCCTCGAACACCTGGGCGCCGCGGTAGCTCTGGATGGCGGAGATGCCCATCTTGGAGGCAACCTTGATGATGCCCTTGGAGGCGGCCTTCACCATGTTCTTGCAGGCCGTCTTGTGATCGATGCTGGTGAGCAGGCCGTCCTGGATCATGCCGTCGATCGTCTCGAAGGCGACGTAGGGATTGATGGCGCTGCAGCCGTAGCCGATGAGCAGCGAGAAGTGGTGCACTTCCCTCGCCTCGCCGGTCTCGAGGACCATGGAGATGCGGGTGCGCAGGCCTTCCCGGATGAGGAAGTGATGCAGGCCGGCGACCGCGAGCAGCGCGGGAATCGGCGCGAAGTCCTTGGTGACGCCCCGGTCGGACAGGATGAGGATGGTGACTTCCTCGTCCTCGATCATCCGGCGGGCGATGTGGCTGATCTCCTCCATGGCCTTGGCGAGGCCCTTCTCGCCGCGGCTGGCGCGGAAGAGGATGGGCAGCACGCCGACCTTGAAGCCGGGCTGGTCGAGCCGGCGGATCTTGGCGAATTCCTCATTGGTGAGGACCGGCCACTTCAACTCGACGCGGCGGCAGGCCAGCGGGTCGGGATTGAGCAGGTTGCCCTCGGAGCCGAGACGGGTCTCGGCCGAAGTGATGATCTCCTCGCGGATGGAGTCGATCGGAGGATTGGTGACCTGCGCGAAGAGCTGCTTGAAATAGTCGTAGAGCAGGCGCGGCTTGTTGGAGAGGACGGCCAGCGGTGTGTCGTTGCCCATCGAACCGATCGCCTCGACGCCGTCGCGGGCCATCGGGGCGAGGATGATGCGCTGATCCTCGAAGGTGTAACCGAACGCCAGCTGGCGGTGCAGCAGCGTGTCGTGGTCCGGCGCCGGCACGGCGGGTGCGGCGGGCAGGGACTCGAGCTTGACGAGGTGTTCATTGAGCCACTCGCGGTACGGACGCTCGCCGGAAAGCTGCTTCTTGATCTCCTCGTCGGGAATGATGCGGCCTTGCGCGGTGTCCACGAGGAACATGTGGCCGGGCTGGAGCCGGCCCTTCTCGCGGATCTTCTCGGGCGCGAGGTCGAGCACGCCGGCCTCGGATGCCATGACGACGAGATCGTCGGTGGTGACGTAATAGCGGCAGGGACGCAGGCCGTTGCGGTCGAGGACGGCGCCCATCTGGCGGCCGTCGGTGAAGCAGATCGCGGCGGGGCCGTCCCACGGCTCCATCAAGCAGGAGTGATACTGATAGAAGGCCTTGCGGTCGTCATCCATCGTCTCGTGGTTGGACCACGGTTCGGGGATCATCATCATCATCGCATGCGACAGCGGGCGGCCGGCGAGAACGAGCAGCTCGAGCGTGTTGTCGAACATC
>DATCRS010000587.1:0-2328 GCA_036568845.1 Devosia sp.
CCGCCGTGGCCGCGATCATCGACCAGAACATCACCAACAGCGGGGGCCTCTCGACCGGACAGCTGGCCAACTTCTCTTCGCTGCTCAACTCGATCGGCGCCAACGGCACCAGCGCCGATCAACTCGCCAAGAACCTCGAGCAGCTCACGCCCCAGAGCCTGCAGTACTCGCAAGCCATCGCCTACGAGCACTCCGCCTTCCTTGTCAGCAAGGTCGACGGCTTCGACAACGCCCTGCACCACGAGTTCAGCGGCTTCGACACCAGCGGCGTGACCATCGTGCTGCCCGGCTTCAACAGCAGCCTCGGCCGCCAGATGCAATCCATGCTCGCCTACAACTCCGGCTACCACGACGCCGCCCCCAACGGCGTAAACTACTACCCCGGCACCGATGACACGCCCACCTCGGCCAGCATCGACGAAGGCTCCAGTCCGGCCTCCAGCCGCACCATCTCTGACGTCCCGACCTCGGCGCCCATGCCGATGCACACCGAGCCGCACACGGTAACCATCCGCAAGCCCTACTCCAACTTCAGTGCCTTCATCGGCGGCGACGGCACCATCGCCGACCTTAACCAGGACCAGGGCGCCTCCTACGCGCCTTCCTCGAAGGCCACCTACTCCGCGGTCGACGCCGTCGCCGGCATCAGCTACCGGTTCACCAACAACTTCGCCGCGGGCGTGCTCTTCGACTTCAGCCACACCGACGCCACCACCGATGGCTACGGCAGCAAGACCAAGGTCGACAGCTACTCGCCGGGCGTCTTCGCCACCTACGGCGACAAGGGCTTTTACCTCAACGGCCTCTTCGCCTACGGCCGCAACAACTACTCCAACAACCGGCACATCCCCGTCGTGGGCGGCATCGCCAACAGCAACCCCGACGGCAACCAGTACACCGCCGCCCTCGATGCCGGCCAGGAGCTGCACCTCGGCAGCGGCTTCACCCTCACCCCGCAGGGCGGCCTGACCTACACGCACCTCGACGTCGATTCCTTCACGGAAACCGGCGCCGAGCCCGCCGACCTCAGCGTCCAAGCCTTCCACGTCGACAGCCTGCGCAGCCGCCTCGGCGCCGCGCTCGGCTACGCCACCTACGTCGGCCACATCGCCTTCCTGCCCACCTTCACCGCCATGTGGCAGCACGAGTTCCTCGACGAGAACGCGCCGATTACGAGTTCGTTCAATGACTTCTCCTCGGGCGCCTTCACCATTCACTCCGTCTCCATGGGCCGCGACAGCGCGCTCATCGGCATCGGCGTCACGGCTGAGCTCGACAACTCGATGGCCATCTTCCTCGAGTGCAACGCCGACCTCAACGGCAACTACGACGTGGAGAACTTCGTCGGCGGCTTCAAGGGCAGCTTCTGAAGCTTCCCCTCCCCGAAAAAAGCGGCGGCCTCAGGTCGCCGCTTTTTTTATGCCCAGCCATACGTATTCCTACGTAGAGACGAGCACCAACCGTCGCGATAGGATACGTGGGACCGAGACGCCCATGCTGCTCTTCCTCTTCTCCGCGCTGCTCCTGGGGATCTCCTTTGCCCTCATCCAAAACACGGCGCCGATCTCGCACGACATCCACGTCAAGTTCGTGCGGCCCCAGACCCGCGTGATCCTCGCCCGGATGCTTTTCCTCGCGGGCCTGCTGCTGATGAGCGCCGCCATCATCGCCGCCTGCCTCAGCCGCTAAACGGTGACGACCGTGTGAAGCGCGAGGATTGTGCTTGCCCGGACGCGGCGGGGCCGTTGAATTCGGGACGATGTTTTCCAATCCGTGGCAATGGCTTTGGCCGCTCGCGTTCTACCTGGTCGGCTCGATCCCGACCGGCTACCTGCTGGGCCGGGCCAAGGGCCTGGACATCCGCCAGCACGGCAGCGGCAACATCGGCGCGACCAACGTCTGGCGCGTCATGGGCTGGAAGTGGGGCCTGCCTGCGTTCATCGCGGATGTGCTGAAGGGCTTCCTGCCGCTCTTTTTGCTGCGCACCCTCGGCTATCCCGGCGATGCCTCGTGGATGACGCAACTGCTGCTCGTGGTCTGCGGCTTTGCCGCGGTCATCGGCCACAACTTCACGCCGTGGCTCGGCTTCAAGGGCGGCAAGGGCATCGCGACGACCGCCGGTGTGCTTGCGGCGTTGATGCCGCTGGTGCTCGCGGTCGCGTTCACGCTCTGGGCCGTGCTGACGCTGACCACACGCTACGTCTCGGTCGGCTCCATCGCCGCGGCGATCTCGCTGGCGCCGCTGGCGTGGTTCTTCTATCCGGGGCAGTGGATCCTCTTCGGCCTCGCCTGCCTTGCCGGGGTGCTGGCCGTTTACCGGCACAAATC
>DATCRS010000588.1:0-2196 GCA_036568845.1 Devosia sp.
CTTCCAAGTCGCGCGGTTCCACCGCCTCGACCCGATCGCCAGCGAAGTCAAGCAGTTCCTCGGCGGCAAGTTGCCGCCTCAAGGCGATCGCGCCAGCGCGGTTTGGGACGACGTTGAAGACTTCAAGATCATCGAACCGGCCAAGGGCATGGCCGGGGATGACGACGAGGACGGCTTTCCCGAAGGCAAGGAGAGCTACAAGCAGCACAGGTCGCGCGAGCGAAATCGGAAAGCGGTCAAGCTCGCCAAGCTCCGGCGATTCGAGGACACAGGCAAGCTCGAATGCGAGGCCTGCAGCTTCGACTTTGTGAAGACCTACGGGGATCGCGCCGCCGGCTTCATCGAAGCCCACCACACGACGCCCTTCGCGTCGACCAAGGGCATCACTCGCGTGCGCGTGAAGGATTTCGCCTTGGTTTGCTCAAACTGCCACCGCATGCTCCATCGCCTGCGGCCCATGATGACAGCTCAAGATCTCAAGGAACACTTGGCCGCCACGGCGGCGCGGCGATGAGCCAGTCGGGCAGGCTCATCCCTTGAGCCTGCGCGGCCAGAAGATGGTGCCCAGGCCGCACTGCATAGGAGGCCCATCGCCGGGTCGAGATCGGGGAAATCCGCAACGTCGACGCGGCCCGATTTCACAGTTCCGATGCCATGTCGCTCTGTAGAATTTGCCCATCCATTTGAAAAGAGCCCACATGGCCGCGGGGAACGGAGATCGGCGAAGCCGGCGGGAGTCCGCCCGTCGTCGCAGGGAGAGTTTCGGCAAGGTGAGCCGCAGCGCGCGAATCGCCGCGGCCTGCGCGGAGCGCTGCCTGTGAGCGAATCGCAGCCATCGATCGCCCGGCCCATCAATCGGCTCATGAAGACGGCCGTGGCCGCCGGAGTCGAGAGCGCGGTGATGCTGCACATCGCGCGCGGGGACGACCTCGAATGGCGGGACGAGCGCGGGTTCACGCCTCTGCTGGTCGCGTGTTCGCGCAACAGGGCGGGGATCTGCAGGCTTCTGATCCGAGCCGGGGCCGACCTGGGCGCCGTCGATCAATTCGGGCGGGACGCTAGCGCCGTCGCTTTGGCGTTCGGCGCCATGGAAGCCCTCGCGGTGATCGAAGAGGCGATGCGCGCCTCTTCGACGCCGACGATGCAGGATTTGCTCGCGCCAGCGCATGAACAGCCCGTGTCCCACCGCATCGAATTCGCCCAGCCCGCGCTCGCGCAGGACTCGACGCCGGCCACGCCCTTAGAAGCCGATCGCGCGGGCGGCGCCGGCCCGTCGATCGACCACGGGATCGAGCCTGTCGTCGCATCGTCGGCGCCGGCCGATCCGCCCCCGCCACAGGCAGCCGCGGCCACGGTGGCCGAGACAGGCGCCACATCCAACTCGATCGCAGCCAACGAGTCGCGGTTGGGCGAAGACGCTCCCGATGCCGGGTCACGTCCAACCGACGGGTCGATCGAGGCGTCGCAGGCGAAGGCGCCCGCGCTCACGTCCGCCGTTCCGTGGAGAGCGGAACAACAGCCGGACCTCCTCGACCTCGGCGACATCGATGGCGACGATCTTTCAGTCTGGGAGACAGAGACCGAGTCGCCGCCGCCCGAGAACGACTCGACGCTTTCGTTGAGACACGCCGACGCGCAGGCGGCGATCACCCAGTTCATTCCGCAGGACACGTCGGTCGACTGGGAAGACTTCGAAGCCTTCCTCCCCGACTTCGCCGCGCCGGTTCTGAGATCCGACGACGCCGAAGGGCGGGCGGCGCTTCGATCGCTGCTGTTGCGGGCGCACAGGGAAGGCAGCGTCCCCGACCAAGCGGTCGAGGACATGTGCGCGGAAGAGGAGGACGACGAGGATCGTGACGAAGCAGCCGAAGCTTTGTTGCGCCTGGTCATCAATGATCTCGGCGCGGACACGGACGAGCGCTTCGAATATCGGCTTCCTCACGAGAACTTTGAAGCGTTCGTCGATCCGACTGAGACCCAGGACGAATCGGAGTTGATGGACGAAGCCCTGGCGTTCGTCGACAGCCTCCAGTCGCGACACAACGACCCGTGGCGCCTCTACACGCGCGAAGCGGCGCGCTTCGCGCTGCTGAAGCAAGAGGACGAGACGCGGTTGGCGCGAGCCATGGAGGGCTCGGTCGCCGAGGCGACGTCCGCCTTGGCGATCTGGACCGCAGGACTCGACGCGCTCAGACG
>DATCRS010000589.1:0-10800 GCA_036568845.1 Devosia sp.
GCCAATGGCAAGGCTTTCGTGCACCAGTACTCGGTCGGCATCCATACCCGGCTGGTGCGGATGCGCGAGCAACTGATCTACCGCAGCCGCTGGGGCAAGATGGTCGCCAGCGTACGCGTGATCTTCAAGGCGGTGCGGCGCCCGCCCGTCTTCTGGGCCGAAATCCGGACCTCGCGCGGGCTGGAGCGTCGGAAAGCCACCGGCATCACCGTCACCAACAACGTTCTGGGCGAGGGGCACATTCCCTATGCCGATGACCTCGATCGCGGCGTGCTGGGCGTCTACATCCTCAAGCCGCTGGCGCCGCTGGCATTGGCCCGGCTCTGCTTCGACGTGATCATGGGCCGCTGGAAGGCGACGCCGCACCTGGCGGAAAAGGAAGTGCGGGAACTCACTTTGGTGTTTCCACGCCGCAAGTCGAGCGCCCTTGCGCTCATCGACGGCGAGCTGACGCAATTGGTCGAGCGGGTCGAGCTCCGCATTCATCCGGGTGCGCTGCAGGTGGTCTCGCCGGTGGAGCAGCGCGAGGCCATTGTGGCCGCATGACAAACGGGTCCCGCCTGGGCGAGACCCGCTCGTTGGTCACAATAAATCAGAGACTTGCGGCACCGCCCTCCACCGGCTGCTGACCAAGCTTGCGCAGGGCCATTTCGATGGCCTTGAGGTCCTCGCCGTCGTCGCCGTCGATCGGGGTCATCCCCTCGGTAGCGCTCCGCTCCTTGCTCAGGGAATCGGCCTCGAGCTGGCGCAGAACGTGGATCTTCTCCTCTTGGGGTAGGTGGTCGTCCTTCAGGATCGTCACGATCCGCCGTTTCAAATGAGACATGGCAAATCCTTTCCGGTTGACCCATGCCTGTCAGGGCCACCGCTCAGCGGCACTGGCCCCTAACGACGCATCAGAACGCCCCGGAACTATCGAGGTTCCAGGGCATTCATCCTGCGCGCAGGGGGCAGCCTGTGAAAGGCATCGGTTTCAACAGCTTGCTTGGAACATAAGGTGGTAACGGAGAGTAGCTCCCTGCCCAGAAGGGTTCGGGAGAGCGTAATGGCCCGGCAGCGCCTGCAGGTGCTGCGAGATCTCGATGTGCCCGAGGGCCTCGAGGATGCGGATTTCGACCGCCTGACCCGGCTCGCCGCGCGCCTCCTCGATGCCCCGGTGAGCCTGCTCGTGGTGGTCGGTGCCGACCGGGAGTATTTTCCCAGCCGATTCGGCACCGACATGACCTCAGGTCCCTTGGGTTTTGCCGCGCACACCATCGCCGAAACCGCGCCAATGCTTGTTCCGGACGCGCTGGCGGACGATCGCTTCACCGCGCTCGAGGCCTTCCGCTTCTATGCGGGTGCGCCGATCGCGGTAAACGGCGAGCGCATCGGCGCCCTGTGCGTCCTCGACCACGGTCCGCGGCCAGGAATCGACGAGCACCGGCTCGACCAGCTTTCCGATCTCGCCGGCGTTGCAAGCTCGCTCTTCGAACTCAAGCACGAAGCCGGCGTCCGTGCCCGCACCGCCGCCGAGCTCATCCGGGAGGAATGGCGGCACGCCCTGACGCTGGAGGCGGGTCAGGTGGGAAGCTGGGTCTGGGACGTGCCCACCGGCGCCGTCACGGGCAACGACATCGTGCGTCGGATGTATGGGCTCGATCCGGTGAAGCAGATCACTGCCGACGACTTCTTCGCCGCCATTGACGAAGACCACCTGGATGCTGTGCGTGCCGCTGTTCAGGCGACCTTCGATGACGGCGTGGATTATGTCGCCGAGTTCCGGGTGAAGTCGGGCCGCTGGATTTCCAGCCGGGGCCGGGTCTATCAGCGCAACGCCAAGAGCGAGCCGCTGGTGATGATGGGCGTCAGCCTCGACATCACCGAGGCACGGCGTGCCGCTGATCATACCCGGCACCTCCTTCGAGAGCTCAATCATCGGGTGAAGAACACGCTCGCCATGACGCAGTCGCTCGCCCGGCAGACCCTCAAGCAGAGCGACAATGCGCAGGAGTTCATCGACGCCTTTTCGGGCCGCCTGCGCACCCTTTCGGATGCTCACGCACTGCTGGCCGATCACGACTGGTCGGGCATCGGCATGGCTGAGCTCGTGGACTCCCAGGTCGCTCCCTACAGCATCGCCGATCCCGGACAGGTGAAGGTGCTGGGCGAGGACGTCGAGCTGCCGCCCGACCATGCGCTAGGGCTCGGCATCGTGCTGCATGAGCTCGCTTCGAATGCGGCCCGCTTCGGCGCCCTCTCCTCAGGAGAGGGGACGGTCCGGATCACCTGGGAAGTGAAGGATCGCGAACTCCATCTCACCTGGACCGAGAGCGGCGGCCCACGCGTGCCGCCGGAACGGGCTACGGGCTTTGGCTCCCGCCTCATCCAGCGGAGCCTCGACAAGATCTTGGGGAGCAGCGTCAGCCTCGACTTCGCGCCGGAGGGCGTGGAGGCGAAGGTATCGTTCCCGCTCGATTAGTCGTCCTTGGACGCGTGTCCGCCGGGCTTGCTCAACAGATAGAGTGCAGCCAGCGCGCCTCCGACCGGCAGGCCGACCTGGCGCATCAATGGCGACTTGAGCAACATCGGTACGGCCGTGATCGCCGCAGTTGTGACGAGCGCGGTCTTTTCCGCCGCGTGGCGCCGCTGGGCGTTGCGCTTGGCGGCCATCCCGGCGGCGATGCGGATGCCAATGAAGATCGCGAGCGCAACCACCAAAGCGGCCCCGGCAATCGCCAGCGGACCCCAGATCGGGCCGAGCCAGGCGACCATGCCGGTATGGAGGGTCACGAGGAGAAAAACCACACAAACGAGCGCGAAGAAGGCGATGATGCCCCAGGCGATCGCGTTCTGCTTGAAGCGTTCGATGAGGTCTTCGACCTCGATGCCGAGGATGGAGGCCAGCGGCAGCAGAAGGTGCATGTCGCCTCCTAGCGGGAGACGACCGCGAGGATGAAGCCCAGCGCAATGGCGCCGGCGACGGCAGTCAGCGGCTTCTCGCGGATGGTGTCCTTGATCTGCTTTTCCAGTTGGCCGAACTCGTCCTGTGCGTCTTCGACGGCGGATTGTCCCTGCGCCTTGAGGTTGCGCAGCTCGCGCTTCGCCAAGCTCTGGGCTTCGCCGACCTTTTCTTCGGCCATGGTCGCCAGCGTAGCAGCGATCGCCTTGATATCGTTCTGCAGCTGCTGAACCTGGGCTTCGAGGTCGGGCTCGGTTCGGCGAGCCGCGGCGGTGCGCGCGGCAGCAGTGCGGCGGGTGGCAGTGCGGGACGACGCACCGTTGTTGCGGTTTGGGGCCATATCGGTGGTGGCAGCCATGATTGACGCTCCTGATTGTGGGTTGCGCGGTAAACGGGCAACGCGGCTACGAAGTTCCCACAGTCGGCACCCGGCACGAATTGACCCCCATCAAACGATCGGTCCGGTTCGCGAACGAACCGGACCGAATGACGGGCAGGCAAGGGGGGCGACCTTCCGGCCCGCTCTGCTCTAGATCACGCGCATCAACACAAGGATGATGACGATCACGAGCACGACGCCAAGAATGCCTGACGGATAGACTCCCCAGGAGCGGGAGTACGGCCAGGACGGTATGGCGCCGATCAGAAGCAGAATGAGAACGATGATGAGGATTGTACCAAGGCTCATAGGCAGGCTCCTTTCTGTGGCGACGCTGAGACCTAACTAGAGAATGGCAAAGAGAAGCGCAGCGGCTGCCGCGAGGATAGCAACGGCGGGAACCATGGCACCCAGAAGGGCATCATAGTGGGTTTTGCCATCATATCCTTCGGGAACCCAGGCCATCGCGGAGCGGCCTGCATGCTCGATATTGGCGATTTCGACGTGAGTCATCGCGTTGCCCTTTGTCTGTTGACCGGCGAGGGAAGTACCGGTCCCGCTTTGGGTTCGCGCATGTCTGCGCTGGCCCAATAATGCGGCCTGCGACAGTTTGGTTGCCTTGATTGGCCGAGATTTATTCGACGACGACCACGTCGACCGACTGCTTGGCCTTGTGATCGCCGCTGGTGCGCAGCACGCCGATGATCGGAGAGATGTCCGAATAGTCCCGGCCATGCCCGATGGTGATGTGGTCTGCGCCGGCGATCATGGCGTTGGTGGGATCGAATTCCAGCCAGCCCTGATGCAGTCCGCACCACACCCGCACCCAGGCATGCATGGCATCTGCGCCTTCCAGACGGGGCTCGCCCTTGGGTGGAATGGTGCGCAGGAACCCTGAGACGTAGCCCGCCGGAATGCCGACCCCGCGCAGGCCGGCGATCATCACATGGACGAAATCCTGGCACACGCCGCGCTTCAGATTGAAGGCATCGACCGGGGACGTGTCCACTCGCGTCGCCTTCTTGTCGTAGGCGAAGTCGCGGTGGATCGCGAGGCAGAAATCCATCGCCGCCGCGCGCACGGAGGGCGTCTTTTCCACGCTCTGGCGCGCATAGGCAGTGATCTTCGGGTCGAGCGGGATACGCGGCGAGGCGGCAAGGAAGTGGTGGGGCGAGTGGGCGTCGAGCGACCACAGTCCCGCGATCTCCTCTCGCAATCCGTCGAGGGTCGGCGAGAGATCGGCGGGTTTTTCAAGGTCTTCGACCAGCACCCGCGCGGTGAGGCGGACATCCAGATGATCGTGGTAGTCGTCATAGGCAATTGACGTGACGCTGTTCTCGAAGAAATCGCTGAACGTTGTTTCCAGCTTGGGTCGTGGATCGAACGACAGCGACGAGGCGATCACCCGCTGGATGCCGGGAATAGAGATCGGCGCCACGCGAACAAGGTGGCGATCGCCGTGGACCGAGGCGTCGTAGTCGTAATGCAGCTCCAGTCTCACGTCGTAGAGCATGCGGTCGCGCCCCTCAGACGAAGTAGCTTGCGGCGATGAGGTCGGCGAGCCGGCCGATACCACGGCCCAGGCGCCCGAGCTTCTCGGTCGTCATGTGTTCGGGCTCGGCGATCCGGAGTTCCGTATGGAGCTCCAGCGCCGCCTTGGCGGCCAGTGACAGGTGTCCGTCCTCGACGCCGCCCGGCAGGCGCTCGATCTGTTCACGCAGCTCCGCGATCTGGAACAGCACCGAGCGCGGGTTCAGCGGGTCGAGGACCAGCAGGTCGACATAGGAGTTCGAGCCGGCGCTCGCCGCATAGCGGCGGCGGTGGGTCATGACGCTGTCACCGATCTCGAGCAGCATGTCGAGCGCACCGTCCGGCGCCTCGTTTCCCGCGAACCAGCCGACAATTCCGGCGAGCTGGATGCCCCGCTCCAGCCGGCGGCCGATCTCGAGGAAGCGCCAGCCGATAAAGCGGTACATATTCTCGTGCACGAGGCCGGAGAAGCCTGCGAGCTTGCGCAGCAGCACGGTCATGGCGCGGGTGGCATCGTCGCCGGGTTCGACCCGCGCGGCGAAGTTCCGCGCCGTCTTGCGGAGGTCCGTCAGCGCCAGCCAGCCGTCCGGCGAGAAGCGGTCGCGGATCTGTCCGGCCGAGTGCACCGCACTATCGATGGCGCCCATCAGGCCCGAGGGCATTGCCTGCGTGGCATCCACGCCGAGCCCTTCGAGATAGTCACGCGTATGCTTGAGGATGGGGAGGTCGGGGTTGGAGAGCTCGGCCAGCCGCGCATTGTAGGCGCGCAGCGTGCGCACGGTCGCCTCGCACCGCTCGGCATAACGCCCCAGCCAGATGAGGTTGTCGGCTGCCCGGCTGGGGAGACTGCCGGCGCTGTTGCGAACCAGCTTTTCGCCGTCCCGCGCCAGCAGCGTCACGCGCTCGACCGGCTTTTCGCTCACCACCCAGACGTCGGCGGCTTGGCCGCCGCGCTGCATGGCGATGGCGGTAGTATCGGTGGTCGAGCCGACGCGGGCGAAGCCGCCCGGCATGATGATCCAGCCCTCAGCCGTCCGCGCCGCATAAACGCGGAGGGTGATGGGCCGTGGCGCCAGCCGGCCATTCGCATGCACCGGCGCCGTCGAAAGCCGTACCGGCTCCTGCGCGACGAGGCTCGACCCTTCGGTTTCCAGCCGCCGCAGCATCGCGGCGCGCTCGTTTTCCCCCAGGGTCGAGCCGAGGAAGGTCGACTGGTGGTCGTCGATGGCAAGGCCAGTAGCGAAGGCAGGGCCCACCATCAGCTCATCGAAATGATCGATGACGTGCTGCCGCTCGGCCGGCTGCCCGCACCACCAGGTGGCGATGGTGGGGAGCGCCAGGTCGTTATTCAGCAATTCGCGGGCGACGCGCGGCAGGAAGGCGTTGAAGGCACGCGTCTCGAGGATGCCGGACCCCAGGGCGTTGACCATCGAGATGGAGCCCTGGCGCAGCGCTTCGGTCATGCCTGGCGTGCCGATGCGGCTGTCGTAGCGCAGCTCGAGCGGATCGGCGAAGCTGGCGTCCATGCGGCGCCACAGGACCGAAACGGGCTTCAGCCCCGAGACGGTGCGCACCATCACCTGGCCGTTCTCGATGGCGAGGTCCTCGCCCTCGAGCAGCATGAAGCCGAGATAGCGGGCGATATAGGCGTGCTCGAAATAGGTTTCGTTGTGCTGGCCGGGCGTCAAAATGCCGACGCGGCCGCCGCCCTCAGCCTTGGCTTCGGCATTGAGCGTATCGCGGAAGGCGCGAAAGAAGCCGGCGAGCCGGTGGACGTGGAGACCGGCATAGATTTCCGAGAGCGCCCGGGTGGTCGCGACCCGGTTCTCCAAGGCGAAGCCGGCGCCCGAGGGGGCTTGCGTGCGGTCCCCCAGCACCCACCATTCGCCGTCCGGCCCGCGCCCGAGCTCGAAGGCGCAGAAATGGAGGAAGTGGCCGCTCGCCGGCCGCACGCCCACCATCGGGCGCAGGAATTCGTCGTTGCGGGCGATGAGCTCGGGCGGCAGCACGCCGCGGCGGACGAGATCGTTGCGGCCATAGATATCGGCAACCAGCCGTTCCAGAAGCTCGGCGCGCTGGGTGAGGCCAGCGGTGATCTTCTGCCAGTCGGGCTCGTCGATCAGCAGCGGCACATGGGCCAGCGGCCAGGCGCGCTCCTTGCCCTCGGCACCGTCATACTTGCGGTAGAACACGCCGGCATCGCGCAGGTACTGGTCGGCGCGCTCGAAGCGGCCGGCCAACTCGTCGGGCCCGAGGGCGTCGAAGGCCTCGATCAGCGAGCGCCAGACGGGCCGAACCTGGCCGTCGGCGCCGATCATCTCATCGGGAATGCCGGGCAGCAGATCATAGCCGGCAACGAGGCTCGGCCTCGCCGGCGTCTTGCCTGCATCGCGCTGCTTCCGCTTTTCCATCGCCCCTAGCGCTATCCCATGCCCGTGAATTCACGAAGGAAATATCCGGGGCAGAGTGAACACATCCCCGACCTATTTCAGAGCGGGCGGCGCAAGTCCAGCGTCAACGGGAACTCTCCCGGTATCTCCTCAGGCGGCGGCACGAAGCTGCCAGGCGTGTGACCGTGGGCGATGAAGCGGGCGAGGCGCCGGGCCTCGGCTTCGTTGCCGTTGACCGGGAAGGTCTCGTAGTTCCGGCCTCCGGGGTGAGCGGTGTGGTAGACGCAGCCGCCGATCGAGCGACCGGACCAGGTGTCGTAGAGGTCGAAGGTCAGCGGCGCATGGACGGGAATCGTCGGATGCAGCCCGGAGGCCGGCTGCCAGGCCTTGAAGCGCACGCCGGCGACCGCCGTTCCGGCGATTTCCGTCGGGCGCAGCGGCACCTTGCGGCCGTTGCAGGTAACGATATAGCGCTCGGGGTTCAAACCTTCGAGCTTCACCTGCAGGCGTTCGACCGAGGAATCGACGAAGCGCACGGTGCCGCCGATGGCGCCCTGTTCGCCCATCACGTGCCAAGGCTCCAGCGCCTGGTTGAGGGTGAGCTTCATGCCGGCATATTCGGCTTCGCCGCAGAACGGGAAGCGGAACTCGAGCTGGGCGGCGAACCATTCGGGGTCGAGGTCGAAGCCGTGTTCGCGAAGGTCGGCGAGGACGTCGAGGAAGTCGGCCCAGACATAGTGCGGCAGCATGAAGCGGTCGTGGAGGCTGGTGCCCCAGCGAATGAACTTCCCGTCCTTCGGCGCCTGCCAGAACCGTGCGATCAGCGCCCGTACGAGCAGTTGTTGCGCGAGGTTCATGCGGGAGTCGGGCGGCATCTCGAAGCCGCGGAACTCGACGAGCCCAAGCCGGCCGGTGGGCCCATCGGGCGAATAGAGCTTGTCGATGCAGATTTCGGAGCGATGGGTGTTGCCGGTGACATCGACCAGCAGGTTGCGGAACAGGCGGTCGACCAGCCAGGGCAGCGGCGTATCGCTCACGCCGTGGGGCGGGACCTGTCTGAGCGCGATTTCGAGTTCGTAGAGACTGTCGTGGCGGGCCTCGTCGATGCGCGGCGCCTGGCTGGTCGGGCCGATGAAGAGGCCGGAAAAGAGGTAGGAGAGGGAAGGGTGGTGCTGCCAGTGCAGCACCAGGCTTTTGAGCAGGTCCGGGCGGCGGAGGAACGGGCTGTGATAGGGAGTGATGCCGCCGACCACCACGTGGTTGCCGCCGCCGGTGCCGGTATGGCGGCCGTCGATCATGAATTTGTCGGCGCCCAGCCGGCTTTGCCGCGCCTCTTCATAGATGGCGGTGGTCGTTGCGACGCACTCGTCCCAGTTGTGCGCCGGGTGGATGTTGACCTCGATGACGCCGGGGTCGGGCGCGACGCGGATGACGTTGAGCCGCTCGTCCGCCGGCGGCGGGTAGCCTTCGATGTGGATGGGGAGGCCGATGGACCTGGCCGCTGCTTCCGCCGCGGCGATGAGGTCGAGATAGTCCTCGAGCGTCGAGACCGGCGGGAGGAAGACAGAAAGGCGGCCGTCGCGCTTCTCCACGGTCACCGCCGTGCGGACGGTCGAGTCGATCTCGTCGAGCACCTGCTCGTTGATGGTCTGCTGCGTGGTCGGGTCGGCGGTGAAGCTCGACATCTGCTGGCGCCGATTGGCCTGTTCGGCGGCGACCGTTGCTGGTTCGGGCAATGGTTCGCGAGGCGCCAGGGGATCGAGCGGCACGACATGGGGGTAGCTGGTCGCCCCGACATGGCGCAGCGACGAGAGCGGCAGCCGGTAGCCCATGGCGCTGTCGCCGGCGGCGAGGAAGAGCTTGCCGCGTCGGGTCCGCCATTTCTCGGTGATCCAGCGCGATTGCGCGGCGATGGCGTTCCAGCGCTGGACCGGCAGCACGTAGCCCGTGGGTGCGGTGAGGCCGCGTTCGAACACCTTGGCCATGCGGGCCCGCTGCTCGGGATCGCTCAGCTCGTTGTTGGCGGGGTCGACATTGTCGGGCAGCCGGCTTTCCTTGAGCAGCCAGTCGCCGGGATCCTCATAGGCGGGCGCTATGGTTTCGCTGCCGACGCCAAGGTTCGCCGCGATTTCGGTCAGCAGACGCTCGGCGTCCTCCGGCTTCGCCTCGGTGCGTTTCCCTTCTTCGGCGATCAGCCCCTGGTCCTGCCAGAGCGGCTGGCCGTCGCGGCGCCAGTAGAGCGAAAAGGTCCAGCGCGGCAGTGTCTCGCCCGGATACCACTTGCCCTGGCCGTAATGCAGCAGCCCGCCGGGTGCGAAGCGGTCGCGCAGGCGGCGGATCAAGGCATCGGCCTTCGCCCGCTTGGTCGGGCCGACGGCGTCGGTGTTCCACTCGCCGCTCTCGAAATCGTCGATGGAAACGAAGGTCGGCTCGCCGCCCATGGTCAGGCGGACGTCGCCATCCTCCAGCGCCTTGTCGACCTTGTGGCCGAGCGCGTTGAGCCGGTCCCAGCTCTCGTCGGAGAACGGCTTGGTGATGCGCGGGTGCTCGGCAACGCGGGTGACCTTCATGTCGAAGGCGAAGTCGACATTGGCAAAGCTCGCATAACCCGAGATCGGCGCGGCGTTGCGATAGTGCGGCGTCGCCGCCAGCGGCACATGGCTCTCGCCGGTGAGAAGGCCCGAAGTGGGGTCGAGCCCGATCCATCCGGCGCCGGGGATGTAGACCTCGGCCCAGGCGTGGAGGTCGGTGAAATCTACTGATGTGCCGGGCGGGCCGTCGAGCGAGACGAGGTCGGGCTTCAACTGGATCAGATAGCCCGAGACGAAGCGGGCGGCGAGGCCGAGATGCCGGAGCGCCTGCACCAGCAGCCAGCTCGAGTCGCGGCATGAGCCCTGGCCGCGCTGCAGTGTCTCTTCCGGCGACATCACGCCGGTTTCCATGCGGATGATATAGCCGATCATCTGCTGGATCTTATGGTTGAGGCCGGTGACGAAGGTGACGGTGTTCTGCCGCGAGCGGTCGATGCCGTCGAGGAACGCCTGGAGCAGGGGCCCTGCCGGCTCCGGTCGCCGGTAAATGACGAGGTCCTCGCGCAGCTCTTCGGGGTAATCGAACGGCCAGTGTTCCGCCTGCTCCTCGACGAAGAAGTCGAACGGGTTGTAGACCGTCATGTCGGCAACGAGGTCGACCTCGATCTTCAGTTCGGTCACCGGCTCGGGGAAGACGAAGCGCGCCAGGTAGTTGCCGTAGGGGTCCTGCTGGACGTTGACGAAGTGCTTTTCGGGAAAGACCTTCAGCGAGTGGCTCAGCACCTTGGTCTTGCTATGCGGCGCGGGCTGCAGGCGGATGATCTGGGGTTGCAGGATGACCGGGCGGTCGTACTTGTAGTGCGTCAGGTGATAGACGGCGGCCTTGATCGACATGCGGTCGTTCGCTCACTCATTGCGCACAGGACTTCCCGTGGCGACGATAGCGGGAGATGGGGTGGGGGGCTAGAGCGGCTGGAGCGGGATCGAGGCCATTCATCGGCTTGCCCCGATCCATCCCCAACCCCCGTC
>DATCRS010000590.1:0-7751 GCA_036568845.1 Devosia sp.
GTGGTGCCCTCCTCGTCGGTGACGATCGCCACGTCCGATTTGGCCAACGCGTTGAGCAGGCTCGATTTTCCAGCATTCGGGCGACCGGCCAGGGCGACGCGGAACCCCTCGCGGACGATGCGGCCGCCCGACACGGACAGCGACGCCTCGGCAAACTCCCGCTGAAGCTCCTCCAGTGCCTCGACGAGACCCGCCGGCAACTCGTCGACATCGCTCTCGTCGGAAAAATCCAGGCGCGCTTCGATCTCGGCACGAAGATCCAGCAGCCGCTCGCGCCAGCTGTCGAGCTGGCGGCTGAGGCCACCACCGGCCCGCGCCAGCGCCTGTTTGCGCTGGCTTTCGGTTTCGGCGGCGATCAAGTCACCCAGCCCTTCGACCTCGGTGAGATCGAGCTTGCCATTCTCGAAGGCGCGGCGAGTGAACTCGCCAGCCTCGGCGAGCCGGGTGTCAGGGAATCGTGTTATCTCGCGCAGCATTGCCTTCACGACGGCGGCCGAGCCATGCACCTGCAGTTCGAGGCAGTCTTCGCCGGTGAAGGAGTGCGGCGCCGGCATCCAGGCCACAAGCCCACGATCGAGCACCTCGCCGCCCAGCCGGATGTCGGCAAGCAAAAGGCGCCGCGGTTCGGCGCCTTTCGGAGAGATCGACTGGAGGATCGTCCCGGCGGCTGGTCCGGAAACGCGGATCACCGCGATGCCGGAGGGCAGCGCACCCGACGACAGCGCGACGATCGTGTCGCCGGCGCGCATCACAAAACCTTAGGTGTTCATCGAGTCGAAGAAATCCGAATTGGTCTTGGTCTGACGGAGCTTGTCCATGAGGAATTCCATGGCGTCGACCGTGCCCATCGGATTGAGGATGCGGCGGAGCACGTACATCTTGCGCAGGATATCGGGTTCGACCAGGAGCTCTTCCTTACGGGTGCCGGACTTGGTGACGTCCATGGCCGGGAAGATACGCTTGTCCGAAACCTTGCGGTCGAGAACGATTTCCGAGTTACCGGTGCCCTTGAACTCTTCGAAGATCACTTCGTCCATGCGGCTGCCGGTGTCGATGAGCGCGGTCGAGATGATGGTCAGCGACCCGCCATCCTCGATGTTGCGCGCCGCACCGAAAAAGCGCTTGGGGCGCTGCAGCGCATTGGCGTCGACGCCGCCGGTCAGCACCTTGCCCGAGCTCGGCACCACGGTGTTGTAGGCGCGACCGAGGCGGGTGATCGAATCGAGGAGGATCACCACGTCGCGCTTGTGCTCGACGAGACGCTTGGCCTTCTCGATCACCATTTCGGCGACCTGGACGTGGCGCGAGGCCGGCTCGTCGAAGGTGGACGAAATCACCTCGCCGCGGACCGAGCGCTGCATGTCGGTGACTTCCTCGGGCCGCTCGTCGATGAGGAGCACGATGAGGTAGCATTCGGGGTGGTTGGTGGCAATCGACTGTGCTATATTTTGCAACAGTACGGTCTTGCCGGTTCGCGGCGGCGCAACAATCAGCGCACGCTGGCCCTTGCCGAGCGGCGCCACCAGGTCCATCACCCGGGCGCTCTTGTCCTTGACCGTCGGGTCGGGCAGCTCGAGGCGCAGACGCTCGTCGGGATAGAGCGGCGTCAGGTTGTCGAAATTGACCTTGTGGCGGACGTTCTCGGGATCTTCGAAATTGATCGTCGAGACTTTGAGCAGCGCGAAATAGCGCTCGCCTTCCTTGGGAGAGCGGATCTCGCCCTCGACCGTATCGCCGGTGCGGAGCGAAAAGCGGCGGATCTGGCTGGGGGACACATAGATGTCGTCGGGACCCGGGAGGTAGTTTGCGTCCGGGGAGCGCAGGAAACCGAAACCGTCGGGAAGAACTTCGACCACGCCCTCGCCAGTGATCTCCACCTCGCGGGCCGCGAGTTCCTTCAGGATCGCGAACATCAACTCCTGCTTGCGCATGGTCGAGGCATTCTCGACCTCATACTCTTCGGCAAAGACCAGAAGTTCGGCCGGTGACTTGGCCTTAAGCTCGCTGAGCTTCATTTTTTCCATATGGAAAGACCCTTTGGGGAATCGGTAGGCGGGGGGTGGTGGGGGAGTTCTGCACCCCGTCAGCATCGGGGAGATGCCGGTAATTCGGGTGCGACGGCGAATTGCTTACTCCGAAGCTCGCCGACATTCAAGTTGGATCAGTTCGGGCTCCTGTCAAGGGCGCTAGAACGGTTTGACGATGACGGCGATGACGATACCGATGGCGATGAGGAACGGGATTTCGTTGATCATGCGAAAGAATTTCGCCGGCCGCGTGTTGCGGTCATGGGCGAAGTCGCGCAGCAGCCGGCCATAGAAGCCGTGGATGCCGGATAGGGCGATGACCAGCACCGCCTTGAGCCACATCCAGCCCTGCGAGAAATCGACAATGCCGAAGCCGAAGGCGAGCCAGAGGCCGAAAATCCAGGTCGCGATCATCGCCGGCGTCGTGATGCCGCGATAGAGCCGGCGTTCCATGACCTTGAAGGTCTCGGACTTCTCCGAGCCGACCGGGGCCTCGGCGTGATAGACGAAGAGCCGCGGCAGGTACATCATCCCCGCCATCCAGGCGAGCACCGAGATGACGTGCAGCGCCTTGACCCATTCCATCGGCTAGACCCCCTTCACCGTCGCGACGAGCAGCTCGACATTCTCGATCGGCGTCTCCGGCACGATGCCGTGCCCGAGGTTGAAGATGTGCGGCCGATTCTGGAAGGCGGTAATGATCGCTTCGGCCCGCCGCTCCATCTGCGCCCCGCCGGTCACGAGCCGCAGCGGATCGAGGTTGCCCTGCACCCCAAGCGAGGTCGGCAGAGCCTCATTGGCGAAACCCACGGGCGTTGCATAGTCGAAGCCGACGACATTGACCTTGGTGGCCTCCGCATAGCGAGCAATCATGCCGGCCGCGCCGCGCGGAAAGCCGATGAACGGCGCGTCGGGAATCTCATGCCGCACGCCTTCGACGATGCGCCGGTTGGGCTCGATCACCTGCGCCGCAAAGGCTTCCTCGTCCAGGTTCAGCGCCCAGCTCTCAAAAAGCTGCACCACGTCGGCACCGGCCCGGAACTGGGCCACCAGATAGCGCACGCTGGCATCGACCAGAATGTCGATGAGATGCGCAAAGGCTTCCGGATGCTGCAGCGCAAAGAGCCGCGCCGCCGCCTGATCCGGCGAGCCGCGTCCAGCGATCATGTAGGTCGCGACCGTCCAGGGCGAACCGCAAAAGCCGATCAGTGTCTTTTCCGGCGCCAGGGCTGCCTTCACCCGTCCAACCGTCTCCAGCACCGGCTCGAGCCTTTCCAGCACGGCCTCGGAGTCGAGACGATCCAACCCGTCGATACCGATGGGATCGAGCCGCGGCCCCTCTCCCGCCTCGAAAGACACGGTCTGGCCGAGCGCATCGGGAATGACGAGGATATCGGAAAACAGGATAGCCGCATCGAGATCGAACCGGCGCAGCGGCTGCAACGTCACTTCCGTTGCAAGCTCTGGATTGTAGCAAAGCTCGAGGAAGGTTCCGACCTTCTCCCGTACTGCGCGATACTCCGGAAGATAGCGGCCAGCCTGACGCATGATCCAGATCGGGGGCCGGTCCTGGCGATGCCCGAGCACCGTTTCGAGAAGCGGCTTGGCCGCTTGCGCGGCACTCACAGTCGGGGTCCAGAAAAGGAATCTAGACTCTTCATTTTCATTATCATGGCGGTGTTTTGCATGAATTCCGGTTTGCCCACAATCGCACCCGGCGGAGTCGTGGTGTCGCAGCCCGCACGGTTAAGGAACTGTTAACAACGGCCTCGTCAATCAGTGCGCAGGGCATTGAGTCAGCGGCGAACCATGGCATCAGAGCGCGATGGTATGGTGAAGGAAGTGTTAATGGCGCTGTGGAAAGGCCAGCGCGCTGCGCACAGGCTTACCCACGAAGATATCCTTTACCTTTCGTTAACCGTCCCCGGTGGACGGACTGGGGACGAATATCCGCAGAGCCGGGAGAACTCGGCCGGCCACTCGCCACCGCCCGCTTTCCCACCGCACCGGACTTGAGCGAGCGGGAACAGTGTGGATAAGCATCGGGTCATGCTGATCCTTGCCAGCACCAGCGCGACGCGAAAGGCCCTGCTCTCAGGCGCAGGGCTGCATTTCGAGTCGAGTCCAGCCCCAATCGACGAGCGGGCCGAAGAGGCCGCCATGCTGGGGAAAGGCCCGGCGGCTGTCGCGCGGCATCTGGCTGAGGCAAAGGCGCTCGCCGTTTCCCGTTTGCAGCCGGACCGAATCGTCGTCGGTGCCGACCAGACGCTGTCGCTCGGCGACGAGATTTTTCATAAGCCGGCGGACCTCGAGACGGCGCGGCAGCAGCTTGGCCGGCTGCGGGGCAGGACACATCGGCTGAGTTGCGGGGTAGCGCTAGCGCGGCAGGGTGCCATCCTCTGGTCGGACGTGGCCGTCGCGGACCTCACCATGCGAGCGTTCTCCGACATGGAGCGCGACGCCATCCTCGCCGAAGAGGGCCCGCTGGCCCTGGGTTCGGTCGGCGGATATCGCCTCGAAGGTCCTTCCGTGCGATTGTTCGAACGGGTCGAGGGCGACTATTTCACTGTTCTCGGCCTGCCGCTTTTGCCGCTGCTCGCGGCCCTCCGCCGGCACGCTCCGCATGAACTCAAAGGATTCACGTGAAACGCGCCTTCGTCATCGGCCATCCGATCAAGCATTCGCGCTCGCCATTGATCCACGGCACCTGGATCGCGGCGCACAACATCGACGGTTCTTATGAAGCCATCGACGTCGCGCCGGACGAGCTGCCGGCCTTCGTCGACCGCTTGAGGAGCGGCGAGTTCGTGGGCGGCAATGTCACCATTCCGCACAAGGAAGCAGTTTTCGATCTCTGCGATAGCGTCGACCCGCTGGCCCAAAAGATCGGCGCGGTGAACACGCTGGTCGCCCAAGCCGGCGGCAAGGTTCATGGTTTCAACACCGACTTCATGGGTTTTCTGGGCAATCTCGACCAGAACGCGCCGGGCTGGAGCGACGGATTGGAGAACGCCATCGTGCTGGGCGCCGGCGGAGCGGCCCGCGCCGTGCTGGTGGCGCTGCAGCAGCGCGGTGTCAAAAGCATCCATGTCCTCAACCGGACCACGGACAAGGCAGAGGCCTTGGCCGAGGCGCTCGGCGAGGGTTTCATCCCCGGCCCGATCGATGCCTGCATGGCTCTCGCCCCGACCGCGGGCCTCATGGTCAACACCACCTCGGTCGGCATGCATGCGAGCCGGTTCGAGGTGATGCCCATCGACCTCTTGCCCCGGCACGCCATCGTTACAGACATCGTCTATGCGCCGCTCAAGACGCCGTTGCTCCTCGACGCCGAAGCGATTGGTTTGAAGACCGTCGACGGTCTCGGCATGCTGCTGCACCAGGCGGTGCCGGGCTTCGAGGCCTGGTTCGGGGTGCGGCCGGAGGTGACCCCGGATCTCCGGGCCAAGGTCGAGGCGACGCTCTGATGCTGAAGCTCGGGCTCACCGGATCGATCGCGACAGGCAAGTCCACGGTGCTCGCCGTCATGGCCGAGCTCGGGATCCCGACTTTTTCGTCGGACGAGGCCGTGCACGAGCTCTATACCGGCGAGGCCGTCGGGCCGGTCGATGCGCTCTTTCCAGGTGTCGGCATCTCGGGCGTGGTCGACCGCGAGGAACTCAGCCGGCGCCTATTGGCCGAGCCGGCGCGGCTAAAGGCCCTCGAGGCCGCCGTCCACCCGCTGGTGCGCAAGCGCATCGCAGAATTCCTCGCCGACGCCGAGGCAGCGGGCGCCGATATCGCAGTGGTCGATATCCCGCTCCTGTTCGAGGGCGGCCATGACTGGGGGCTCGATGCGGTGATCGTCACCGCCGTAGATGCCGCCGAGCAGCGCCGGCGGGCTTTGGCACGGCCGGGCATGACCGACGCAAAGCTGGACGCCATCCTCGCCCGGCAGCTGCCGCAGGCGGAAAAGATCGCGCGGGCCGACTACGTCCTCGACACCGGAAAGTCGTTGGAAGAAACCCGGGAAGACGTAAGGGCGCTCGTGAAAAGCCTGCGAACTTCTGCTACGTGATTGGGATGAATCGCGAGATCGTCCTCGACACCGAAACGACCGGCCTTTCTCCCCAGATGGGAGACCGCATCGTCGAAATCGGCTGCGTCGAGCTCATCAATCACATCCCGACCGGCCGGCACCTCCATCTCTACATCAACCCCGAGCGGGAGATGCCGGAGGATGCGTTCCGGGTGCACGGGCTCTCGGACGCCTTCCTGCGCGACAAGCCGAAATTCGCCGAGAAGGGTGACGAGTTCCTCGACTTCATCGAGGACTCGACCCTTGTCATCCACAACGCGCCCTTCGACATGGGCTTTCTGAATTTCGAGCTCGAGCGCATGGGCCGGCCGCCGCTGCGCAATCAGGTGGTAGACACCGTGATGGTAGCGCGCGAGCGCCATCCCGGCGCACGCGTCAGCCTCGATGCGCTCTGCAAGCACTACGGCATCGACAATTCACGCCGGGTGCTGCACGGCGCCCTGCTCGATGCCGAAATCCTTGCCGACGTCTACCTCGAGCTGATCGGCGGCCGCCAGGTCGGCCTGGCGCTGGTCGCCGAGACTCACGCCATCAGCATCGAATTCAAGGCAGCCCCCGCCCGTCCGCGGCCCGTGCCGCTTCCCTCGCGGATCACCGAGATCGAGCGCGAGGCCCATGCCGCCTTCATCGCCAAGCTCGGCGATGGCGCGCTGTGGGGGTATTACGCAGAAGCCGCAGTGGCGGCGGAGTAGGCCCGCACGATTGCTTCGGCTCCATCGCCTTCTCCCCTCTGTGGGAGAAGGTGCCCGAAGGGCGGATGAGGGGGAAGCAACACATACCGGCGCAAGCGGCCCACCCTCATCCGGGCTTCGCCCACCTTCTCCCATCAAGGGAGAAGGCCCGACTGAAGCACCGGTGCGTGGTCATTGTTGGTCATCTACCCAAAAACAAAGGGCGGCCAAAGCCGCCCTAATTACTCGCTGAATCACGTTATGCCGATCAGTTCGGCTTGCCCTCGCTGCCGCCCGCATCCTTGTTGGCCGCGGCGAGCTGGGCGAGGTTTTGCTGGTAGAGGCGCATGAAATCGACCGGCTCGATCATCAGCGGAGCAAAGCCGCCCTGCTGGGTGATGTTGGCGAGCACCTGGCGGGCGAACGGGAAGATGAGCCGCGGGCCTTCGACCATGAGGAGGAGCGGCAGCTGCTGCTCGGGCACGTTCTTCACCCTGAACACGCCGCCATAGACGAGCTCGACATTGAAGAGCACGGTCTTTTCCCGCTCGGCCTTGGCGGTGAGCGTGATCTCGACGGCGTAGATCTCGTCGGCCTGTTTCTTGACCCCGACCGAGATGTTGAGATTGGCGGGGCCACCGGCACCGCCACCGAGCATCGAGTTGGGCGCGCCCGGGTTCTCAAAGCTCATGTCGCGGATGTACTGACCGACCAGCGTGAAGCTCGGGGTCGGTTGCGTGGCGCCCGCCGGAGCAGTCGCGTTGTCGTCGGCCATGGGAAAATCCCTCTCCAAAATCGTGGCCCGCTGGCTAGCACTTTCGCCCTGCCCTCACAAGCCGCGGTGCCGGGAACGGCTCAGCGCTGCCGCCAGTCCTCGTCGTCGAGGTCGATGGTGCGCGGTCCCTCAGAACGGGGTGGTGGGCCGAAGCCGCCCATCGGCACGACCTGGATGCGGCTGCGCAGGAAGGCGTAGAG
>DATCRS010000591.1:0-4219 GCA_036568845.1 Devosia sp.
GCGACGGACTGGCACTGGGCAAGGACCTGCTCAAGGCCGGCAAGAAGGTCTTCTTCGACCTCAAGCTCCTCGACATCGACAACACGGTTGAAAAGGGCGTGGCGGCCATCGCGGCGACCGGCGCCACCATGCTCACCGTCCACGCCTACCCGCAATGCATGCGCGCAGCGGTACGGGGGGCGGCAGGATCCGACCTCTGCATCCTCGGGGTTTCGGTGCTGACCTCGATGGACGATGCCGATGTGGCGGAAGCGGGATTTGCCCGCGATACGGCCGGTCTCGTCGCCCTGCGGGCGCAGCAGGCCCGCGATGCGGGTGTCGGCGGCGTGGTTGCGTCGCCGCATGAGGCGCGCATGGTGCGCGACCTTGTCGGGCCGAAGATGGCGATCGTTACCCCCGGCGTGCGGCCGGCGGGAGCGGCATTGGGCGACCAGAAGCGGGTGATGGGGCCGCGCGAGGCGCTCGAAGCCGGCGCCAGCCACCTCGTCATCGGCCGGCCGATCACCGGCGCACCCGATCCGGCGGCGGCCTATGCGGCAATCGAGGCGGAGATCGCTGGCCTCGTCCGCGTAGCCTGAGGCGCGCGGGCCTGCTAAGGAACCCTCCGCTTCAGGAGAATTGTGGTGGCTGACCTCAAGATTGCCATAGCGGGCGCCGGCGGCCAGATGGGCGCGGCCAATATCGTCGCCGTGACCAATACGCCGGGCCTCGTCGTCTATTCCGCCTTCGACCGGCAGGGCTCCGCGATTATCGGCCGGGATGCCGGGGCGCGGGCCGGGCTCAATCCACTGGGCGTCGCCATCACCGACGATATCCAGGCGGCGCTGGAGGGGGCCGAGGCGATCATGGACTTCACCGCGCCGGCGGCCAGCGTGGCGCTGGCACGGATCGCGGCCGAACGTGGTCTCATCCACGTCCTCGGCACCACAGGCTGCAGCCCCGAGGACGATGCGGCGATCGCCAGGGCGGCGGCCGGGGCGCGGATCGTCAAGAGCGGCAATTTCTCGCTGGGCGTGAACCTGCTCCTCGGCCTTGTGCGCCAAGCGGCGGCGGCGCTGCCGGGTTTTGACGTCGAAATCGTCGAGATGCACCACAACCGCAAGGTCGATGCCCCTTCGGGCACGGCGCTGATGCTGGGCCAGGCCGCGGCCGAAGGGCGCGGCATCGATCTCGCAACGGCGAAGGTCAGCGGGCGGGACGGCCATACCGGGGCGCGGGAGGCGGGGACGATCGGCTTTGCGGCGCTGCGCGGCGGCAACGTCATCGGCGATCACACGGTTATCCTCGCGGGCGCGGCCGAGCGCATCGAGCTGACGCACAAGGCCGACAACCGGGCGCTCTTTGCCGAGGGCGCGGCGCGCGCGGCACTCTGGGCGCGCGACAAGGCCCCGGGCCTCTACACCATGGCCGACGTGCTCGGCCTCAACTGAAGGAAGTCTCGATGACCGGCACGCTGATCCTCGTCCGCCATGGGCAGAGCGAGTGGAACCTCAAAAACCTCTTCACCGGCTGGCGCGACCCCGAGCTCACCGAAAAGGGGATCGAGGAGGCGCGGCTCTGCGGCAGGAACCTCAACAAATACGGCTTCATCCCGGACTACTGCTTCACTTCGGCGCTGAAGCGCGCGCAGCACACGCTCGACCTCATCCTCGAGGAAGGCCACATCCAGGACATCACCATCACCCGCAACCGGGCGCTCAACGAGCGCGACTATGGCGATCTCGCCGGCCTCAACAAGGATGATGCGCGTGAGAAGTGGGGCGAGGAGCAGGTGCTGATCTGGCGCCGCTCCTATGACGTGCCCCCGCCGGGCGGAGAGTCGCTCAAGGATACGGCGGCTCGCACGCTGCCCTTCTATCGCGCGCAGATCGAGCCGATGGTGGTGGCGGGGAAGACCGTGCTCGTTGCCGCGCATGGCAATTCGCTACGCTCCATCGTGATGGCGATCGAGGAGTTGACGCCCGAGCAGATCCTGAAGCGCGAGATCGCAACCGGCGAGCCGACGATCTACAAGCTGAAGAAGGACGGTTCGCTCGACGAGGTGGTTACCATGGGACAGAGCGAGCGGAGCAAGCCCGTCGACGCCTCCGGCCCCGAGGGCAAGGGCGGCCCGCTGCGGACCGCCGACGCCATGCCGGAAGAGAAGGCGAAGTAGCGCCGGATTCAAGGGCCTATTGCACCATCCCGCGCCCCTCTCTTGCTCGGCTAGGGACTTAGCAAACGCTAAGTCCAAGGCCTCGCTTTCTCTCCCGCAGGGGGAGAGAGGGTGCGGTGGCACGATCTCTCAACCCTCTCCCCCCTTGCGGGGGAGAAAGCGATTTCCTGGGTTTAGGCCGAGCCCTCTTGCGAGGACTAAGCCCTTGGAAATCGCAAGAGAGGGGCGCGGGATGCCGAGAGTCAGCGCGTTCCCGCCACGCCGCACTCCCAGCCCAGAATCGCCCGCTTGCGCGGCACGCCCCAGTGATAGCCCGTTAGGGCGCCGGTCGAGCCCACCACGCGGTGGCAGGGGACGACGAAGCTGATCGGGTTCTTGCCGACCGCGGCACCGACGGCGCGTGAAGCCGAGGGGCGGCCGATCTTGCGGGCCACCTCCGAATAGGTCGTCGCCTTGCCGACCGGGATCTTGAGGAGCGTCTCCCAGACGGACACCTCGAAATCGGTGCCGATGAGGACGACGCGCACCGGCTGCTTGGGGTCCCACTTCGTCGGGTCGAAGATGCGGGCCGCAACGGGGGCGATCTTGCGATCGTCCCGAGTGTAGCCGGCGTTGGGCCAGCGGGCCCGCAGGTCCTCGAAGGCCTCGGCGATGCTGACCTCTTCATCGGCAAAGCCGATACCGGCCAGCCCGTACTCGGTGGTGACCAGGACGGCCGTGCCGAAGGGAGAGGGCGCTGCGCCCCAGGTCATCTCGATGCCTTCGCCGCGATTGCGCCAGACGCCGGGCGGCATGGCCATGTGGGTGACGAAAAGATCGTGCAGCCGCGAAGTGGACGACAGGCCGACCTCGTAGGTGGTGTCGAGCACCGTCTGGCGGTCGGCGAGGAGGCTCTTGGCGTGGTCGAGCGCTACCGCCTGCGCGAAGCTCTTAGGGGTCAGCCCGCACCAGCGGCGGAAAAGATCGGTGAGCTGGCGCTCGGTATAGCCCATGGCACGGGCAAAGGCCGGAAGGTCCGCTTCGTCCGGGCCGTTGTCGGAAAGGAAGCGGATCGCCGCGCGCACCGCCTCGTAGTCCGTAGCCGGGGAAAGTGTGGTTTGCTGTGTCATGGGGGGAAGATAGGGGCTCGCGCAGAGGGATGCGACCCGGTTTTGACGACGGACTGGCGCTAGCTCCGCGACTTCTTCAACGCCGTGCCGAAGGCCTTGGCGAAGCTCGACTTGTCGTCGGGGTTGAGGAACGCGCCGATGGTGAGGTCGATGTCGCGGGTGCGGAGGTGCAATCCCGTGGTGCGCTCGTTGAAATCGCGGTCGATCACCAGCTTGACGAAGAACGGGTTGAAGCGGCTCAGCTTGGCCTTGCCGCGCCTGTCCACCTGCTTGACCTCGAGCTCGTCGGGCCAGAGCGTCACCTCCTCATATTCCTTGCCGGCCTTGAGCGAAGCCGAAAGGGCCCAGCCGATGGCGAGGATGTCGAGGCCCATGAAGCCGACGATCGGCCAGGCACCGAGCGAGAAGAAGACGATGCCGGGGATCGATGCAAGCACGCAGACCAGCGCCACGACATAGCGATAGCCGCGACGCGTCAGCGAACGATGCGGCGTAAGCGTCGCGGCAAAGAGGGGCCGTGCTTGCGTTTGCGTGGTCATGACCGCATCACTATAGGCCGTGAGTCGGTGAAACGAGAATGGCGAACAAGCGATCCAAGCGCCTGCCGAAAGAAGATGTCGAGGCGATCTTTGGCGCTTTTGCGGCGGCCAATCCCGAGCCGAAGGGTGAGCTGGATTATGTGAACCCGTTCACGCTGCTGGTCGCCGTGGTGCTCTCGGCGCAGGCGACCGATGCCGGGGTGAACAAGGCGACGCCGGGGCTCTTTGCCGTTGCCGATACGCCCGAGAAGATGATCCGGCTGGGCGTCGCCGGCATCGAAGATAGGATCAAGACCATCGGGCTCTTCCGCGGCAAGGCCAGGAACGTCCATGCGCTGAGCCAGATCCTGGTCGAGAAATATGCCGGCGCGGTGCCACAGACGCGCGAAGAGCTCGAGGAGCTGCCGGGCGTGGGG
>DATCRS010000592.1:0-2522 GCA_036568845.1 Devosia sp.
CCTGGGTGGCCCGGACAACTTGTTGTCCGGGTGCGGGAGCGCGCCAGCGCGGACGCACAGGAGGTCACCCGAAACGCGCGAGTGCGCCGGTGACCTCCTGTGGCTTCGCTTCGCTTCGCCACCCGGACAACGAGTTGTCCGGGCCACCCCTCTACCGTTGAATTGATCATGGGCCGTTTCATCTACCACTTCACCCACTCCATTCTCGCCGGCATTCCGCGGCTGGCCGCGCGGCTTTACCAGGACGGCTACGAGAACGTCCCGCGCGAGGGCCCGGCGCTGCTGCTCGCGAACCACATCAGCCACTTCGACCCGCAACTGCTTGCCTGGGGCATGTCGCGCGAGGTCCACTACATGGCCGACAAGCCGCTGCTGGAAATTCCCGTCCTCGGCCCGCTCATGCGCATGTCCGGCTCCTTCGCCATCGACCGCACCAAGCCCGTCGACCGCGCCGCGCTGCGCACCGCGATGGAGAAGCTCAAGGCCGGCCACATCGTCGGCATCTTCCCGGAGGCCGGCATCCGCCACGGCGAACACGCGGTGCTCGGCGGCAGCGCGGAACTGCCCGTGGGCACGGCCGGCCTGTGGCAGATGATGAACGTGCCCGTGCTGCCCATGGTCATCCTCGGCTCCGACCAACTCTACGCGCTGAAGAACTACGTCCGCCGCCCGCGCGTCTTCATCCGCGCCGGCAAATTGCTCCCGCCGGACAAGGACGCGCCGCGCGAGGAAATGCGCGACCGCATCGTCGCCGCCTGGCGCGAGCTCTACGACGGCATCCTGCGCGACTACAACCTGCGCCCCGACGAATTTCCCCAAAGCGCCCACAAACGCTGGGGCGTCCCCGAGCCCGAGTTCAAGCAGCGCAAGGCCACGCCTTCGCGATAGGAGTGACGGCCCTTTCATTCCGTTCATTTGGAAAATTTGGGAATTCCGTTATGCTTCCCTGATGCAGGACCTCGGCAAACTCATGTTCATCGCGGGCATCGTCCTGGCGCTGGCCGGGGCGTGGTTTTGGTCCGGTCGCGGGACGGGCTGGCTGGGGAAATTGCCGGGCGACATCTCATACCAAAAGGGCGACCTGCACGTCTATTTTCCGGTGGCCACCTGCATCCTGCTCAGCGTCGTCCTCTCCCTGCTGGCCTGGTTCTGGCGCCGCTGAACCCCGGAAAGCCGGAAAAGTTACTGTCGTGTAATAAATTTCCTTTAAAAGCGCAGCGATGGCCAGCAGAGTAAAAATTGTGAAATGGTTTTTAGTCGGTTCTCTGTGTTTGTTTTGCTCGATGACGGCGGTTCGTGCGCAGGACGCCGCGTCGAAGCTTTATAACGACGGCATCAACTACCTCAACAACGCCCAGTTCGACGACGCCGCCAAGGCCTTCCAGACCATTGTCACCAGCTACCCGACGTTCGCGCAAATCGACAACGCGCACCTGCTCGCCGGCCGCGCCTTTTTCTTCGCCAAGAAATACAGCGATGCCATCACCGTCCTGCAGAAGGAAGCCGCGCCCAACGCCAAGCCCGAGTTCCGCGGCCAGGGCCTTTTCCTCACCGCGCTCGCGCAATTCTCCGCCGCGCAGGACAAAAGCTCCGGCCCCAACGTCGACACCGCCGGCTTCACCACCGACATCGGCACCTTCACCACGCTGATCAACTTCATCCAGCAAAATCCCACCGCGGACAACAAGGCCTTCCTCGAGCAGTCGCTCTATTTCCGCTCGCTGGCCAACTACGAGATCAACAAGTACGACGCCTCCGTGCAGGACCTCGTCACCCTCACCGGTTCCGGATTCACCGAGAGCCTCAGCCGTCCCGATTACCTCCTCCAGCTTGGCGACATCTACTCGATCCAGACCAGCAACCTCACCAACGACAAGAACGCCACGCCCGCCGCCGTCACCGACCTCGCCAACAAGGCCATCGCGACGCTCGACCAGGTGATCAACGATCCCAACGCGCTGGTGCAGGCCAACGACGCCAGCATGTCCAAGGCACAGGTGCTCGTCATGCTCGCGCAGCTCAACGGCAACACCAGCGACGGCTACCAGAAGGCGCTCGACGCCTACCGCCAGGTCAAGCGCAAGGCCGACCTCATCCCCGCGCAGGAAGCGCGCCTGCAGCAGTTGCGCGATCTCGCCCAGAAAATCGCGGTGCAGAACGCGCAGAACCACACCACCGGCGGCACCGACCAGCTCGCGCTGCTCATCGCCCGCGAGCAGGGCAAGCTCGACTCCCTGAAGGACCCGGCCACGCCCGACCCGATCATCGCCGCGCTCATCGGCATCGCCCAGTGCTACATCAACATCACCGGCCCCGACGGCAAGAAGGAAGCCGACGAGTCGCGCACCGTGCTGCACCGCCTGACCGAGCACGCCAAGCTGACGCCCGACCAGAAGAAGACGGTCGACTTCAACATCCTGCTCTCCTACGTCCTGGGCGGACAGACCGACAAGGCCGGTACCGCGCTCGACAATTATCTGAAGGCGCACGCCGGCGACCCGAACGCCGACTCGCTGAGCCTC
>DATCRS010000593.1:0-3339 GCA_036568845.1 Devosia sp.
TCTCAGAGGTGGCGAGCGAATCGTAGGCAGCGATAGCCTCGTCGGCCTTGCCCTCCTTGGCGAGGAGGCCCGCCTCGCGGAAGCGCGCCAGGGTGGCGTAGCCGGCCGGAGATGTGGCCTCGACATCCTCGAACGCCTTCTGCGCAGCGGCCACGTCGGTGCCGTCGGCAATCTCGAGCGCGGCGTAGAACTTGTCGGAGGCGGCCGCGGCCTGCGACCCCTGCCACCAACTCCAGCCCTCGTTGATGGCGACGAGGAGCACGATCGCCACGGCCGCGCCGATCACATAAGGCCCAAAGCGCCGCCAGAGGTTGCGCAAGCGGTCGCCGCGGAGCTCCTCGTCGACTTCGCGGAAGATCGTTTCGTTAGACATGAAGGGCCTTGGCAAAGGGGTCGAAAATCGGCGGCACAATAGTCAGGAGGTCCAGCGAATGCAAACGCGGTCTTCGGCCGCTCCGGCCACGGGTTTTGGTTAGCAATTCGCCGCCGGCATGCTGACGCAAACCTTGGGCGCGTTAACGCGGCAGCAAGCGCAACGCGCCAGTATCCCGGCGGGGCTTTGTCACGAGTTTCTTATCATGCTGCGTCGCGTACTTTTCTCGCTCGTCTTCATCTTCTCCGCGTTTCCGGTCTTTGCTTCCGATATCTTCATTCTCGTCGATCTGTCGGAGCAGAGCATGACCGTCAAAGTGAACGGCGAGGTCAAACATACTTTCGACGTTTCAACCGGTCGCAAGGGGTACTCGACGCCGAGGGGCGCCTATGGCGTCACCCGGATGCACCGCAAGTATCATTCCAAGAAGTACGACGGGGCGCCGATGCCCTACGCCATCTTCTTTCATGACGGCTACGCCATCCACGGCACCACCGATATCAAGCGCCTGGGCAGGATCGCCTCGCACGGCTGCGTCCGGCTCCACCCGGACAACGCCAAGGCGCTGTTCGCCCTGGTCCAGAAGATCGGCACGGAGAACACGCGCATCTGGGTGATGGGGTAGTTCCCGCCGTTCACTCCCACTCGATGGTGCCCGGCGGCTTCGACGTCACGTCGTAGACGACGCGGTTGATGCCGCGGACTTCGTTGATGATGCGGGTGGCGGCGCGGCCGAGGAAGGCCATGTCGTAGGGAAAGAAGTCGGCGGTCATGCCGTCGACCGAGGTCACGGCGCGCAGCGCGCAGACGAACTCGTAGGTGCGGCCGTCGCCCATGACGCCGACGGTCTGCACCGGCAGCAGCACGGCAAAGGCCTGCCAGATCTTGTCGTAGAGGCCGGCCTTGCGAATCTCATCGAGATAAATGGCATCGGCCTTGCGCAGGATGTCGAGCTTCTCCCGCGTCACGCCGCCGGGCAGACGGATGGCGAGGCCCGGGCCCGGGAAGGGATGGCGGCCGACGAAGCGGTCGGGCAGGCCGAGCTCGCGGCCGAGCGCCCGCACCTCGTCCTTGAACAGTTCGCGCAGCGGCTCGACGAGCTGCATGTGCATGCGCTCGGGCAGACCGCCGACATTGTGGTGGCTCTTGATGGTGACCGATGGGCCGCCGGTGAAGCTCACGCTCTCGATGACGTCGGGATAGAGCGTCCCCTGGGCGAGGAACTGCGCGCCGCCGATTTTCCTGGCCTCTTCCTCGAACACTTCGATGAAGAGCCGGCCGATGGTCTTGCGCTTGGTTTCAGGGTCCGCCTCGCCCTCGAGCGCGCCGATGAACTTGTCGGCGGCATCAACATGGACGAGCGGGATATTGTAGTGATCGCGGAACATCGTCACCACCTCGTCGGCCTCGTTGAGGCGCATGAGGCCATGGTCGACGAAGACACAGGTCAGCTGGTCGCCGATGGCTTCGTGGATGAGGATGGCAGCCACCGAGCTGTCGACGCCCCCTGAAAGGGCGCAGAGCACGCGGCCCGAACCGACCTGGGCGCGGATCTTCTCGATGGCGCGCTGGCGGTAGGCATGCATCGTCCAGTCCGACTGCAGCCCTACAATCCTATGCACGAAGTTAGCGAGCAGCTTGCCGCCATCCGGCGTGTGAACCACCTCGGGGTGGAACATGGTGGTGTAGTACCGCTTCTCTTCATTCACCGCGATGGCGAAGGGCGCATTCTCGGAGGTGCCGACGACCTTGAAGCCGGGCGGCAGCTCGGTGACGCGGTCGCCGTGGCTCATCCAGACGGGGTAGCGGCCGCCGACCTCCCAGAAGCCTTCGAACAGCGGGCTCGCTTCACGGATCTCGACATCGGCGCGGCCGAACTCGCGGGCATGGCCGCCCTCGACCACCCCGCCCTGCTGCAGGGCCAGCGTCTGTTGGCCGTAGCAGATGGCAAGGATCGGCACGCCGCTCTCGAACACCGCTTCCGGAGCCCGGGGCGAACCTTCGTCGGTCACAGAGGCAGGACCGCCCGAAAAGACTACCCCCTTAGGCTTCAGCCGCTCGAATGCAGCGGTGGCTGACTGGAACGGGTGGATCTCGCAATAGACACCGGTTTCGCGCAGCCGTCGCGCGATCAGCTGGGTCACCTGCGACCCGAAATCGATGATGAGAATGGCGTCCGGCGGGGCGGCGGCGGCGGGGGCGGAGGCGGCTGGCTCTGTCATGGCGGGGAAATACAGTTCGGCCCGAGATTCCGCAAGGGAGAGCGGCCGGGTAGGCTTGCGATCCGCGGCGGAAAATGCAGCATGCAATCGATTTCAGAGGCGTGACACGGCGGAGCAACCGCCGGAATGCCAGGGAGGAACCCGATGACCGACAGCCGCCTGCTCGGCGCAGACTTCATCCGCGCCGCCGCGTGTCTGACCGTGCTGTTCCATCACCTGGCGCAGCGGATGAAGTGGGGGGCCGACCTCGGCTTCATCGAGTGGTTCCGGGTGTTCGCCGATGTGGGCACCTTCGGGGTCGCCATGTTCTTCGTGCTCTCGGGCTTCCTCCTCGCCCGGCCGTTCTGGCAGGCGCTGGACAAGGGCGAGCCGATGCCGTCGCTTCGTACCTACGCCATGCGCCGGGCCGCCCGCATCCTGCCAGGTTTCTGGCTGGCGCTCGCGGTCACCTTCATCCTCTCGATCACCGTGTTCGGCGCGCGGGTAGACGGGCAGCTGATCCTGCGCTTCCTTGCTGGCTTCTTCCTTGTCGCCGACTGGCACTGGGTCACGCTTTTTCCGGTCGAGATCAATGGACCGCTGTGGTCGATCAGCTTTGAGGTGACATCCTACGTCCTCCTGCCACTGGGGCTTGCGGGACTGTTCCTCGTCCGCGATGCCACGGGGCGGGGTTGGCAATCGCGCCTCTTCTGGCTCGTGGCGATCGGTCTGGCTCTCGTCGCCCATTGGCTGTTCGTCACCTAC
>DATCRS010000594.1:0-9778 GCA_036568845.1 Devosia sp.
GCTACAACCGCGAGACGCTGGAGATCCACTACAAGGGCAACACGATTGCCGACGTGCTCGACATGACCATCGACGAGGCGGTCGAGTTTTTCGCCGCCGTGCCCTCGATCCGCGAGAAATTCGCGACGCTCCAGCGCGTCGGTCTCGGCTACGTCAAGGTCGGCCAGCCGGCGACGACCCTTTCGGGCGGCGAGGCGCAGCGGGTGAAATTGAGCCGCGAGTTGAGCAAACGCGCGACCGGACGCACGCTCTACATGCTCGATGAGCCGACCACAGGCCTTCACTTCCATGACGTGGCGAAGCTTCTCGAGGTGCTGCACGAGCTCGTCGACAGCGGCAACACCGTCGTCGTGATCGAGCACAATCTCGAGGTCATCAAGACCGCCGACTGGATCATCGACATGGGTCCCGAAGGCGGCGATGGCGGCGGCGAGGTGGTCGGCGTGGGTACGCCCGAGGACATTGCCGCTAACCCGCGCTCGCATACGGGGCGGTTCCTGAAGGACGTGATGGAGCGGCGCCCGCAGCGCACTGCGGCGGAGTAACGCATCCGTCGCATGTGACGGTTGTTACGCCGCTCCCTGCGTCCGGTGCATGGCTCGGATGCTTAGTGCCAGGTGGCAGGATCGGGCAAATCGGCCCATGGTCCCGCCGTCGTCGTCGACGGAAAGGATGCCTGAGATGTTTGTACGAGCAGTCTGGCGCCTCAAGCGGCTGGTCGACATCCGGCAAACGCTGCGGGAGATGGACGTGCCGACAACCCGCGATGCTCTGGGGCTTTCGGGTACGGACTTCCAGAAAATGACCCGTGGTCTGTTCGACCGCTGACCGCCATGCGCCATGATTCCTGAACGGCCGCTGCGTCCTCCCGCGGCGGCCGTTCGATTTTTCCCGAGAGTGGCGTTTCTTAATGTCCGATGAACGGCGCCACAAAGCGCCATGCAAGGCTTGCATATCGGTTCTGAGGTTTGGCCCTCTGCTCATCCTTCACAAACGGGACTATCTCTCCATTCGTAAATGAAAGGAGACTTCCAAATGGGTATCCGTCAGACGCTCAAGAAGTGGGCCGCCTACCAGCAGACCGTCCGTGAGCTCAATGCTCTCGACAACCGTCAGCTCAACGATCTGGGCATCAGCCGCACTGACATCTCGCGTATCGCCCGCGATCATGCTCGCACCATCTAAGGGTTCGGCATCGTTCTGCGAGACTAATCCGCTCCGAACGCCCGCTTGCTGATAAAGCTAGCGGGCGTTTTGGTTTTTGGAGCCGTTTGCCGTGGGTGACGGATTTGCTACCGTCCCGGTCATGATCGCCCCGCTCCCAGACTACTGGCTCCCGCGCCCTCCGATCCCAACCGATTCGACCTCCCTTGCGGCCTTCGATCAGCTCTTCGAAGACGCGGTGCAGCAGGGAGGCGAGATCAACTATCGGCTCGCGGCACCGCGGTGGCAGTTCGCCTGTTACATCGCCGACACCCGCCCGGTGCTTCTCCACGGATCGGGCGATGCTCAGATCAAACGTTTCGAACCGCGGCAACCGAACGACACGACTGAATTCGGCAACCAGCTTGCCGTCTATGCCGCCTCCGACGGCGTCTGGCCGCTGTACTACGCCATTCTGGATCGCGGCCGCCACCCGATGAGCATGATCAACGCCAGCGTCCGCGCCGTGGATGATGACGGCTCGTCATCATTGCCGCACTACTACTTCTCCATCTCCGCGCCGGCATTGGCTGCGCGGGCGTTTCGCCCCGGGACGCTTTACTTTCTCCCGCGTACCACCTTCCGGCAGCAGCCTGATACCCAGTTCCACGGACAACTGGTGCGGGTCGATCACTGGGCCAGTCCTGAAGCGGTTGTGCCGCTCTGTCAGCTAACGGTGACCCCCGACGACTTCCCCCATCTAGGACAGATACGTGGTCACGACGATGCGACCACGTTGGCGCGAGCGCGTGCCAATCCCGATGGTTTTCCCTGGATCGAGGCCGGGAACCCCTGAGGGCAGGAGCTCGTTTTTCCTTGTCCATGAATTCACAAGGGGAGCCACGACCATGCGCAATCTTTCCGGCAAGCGCGTCGCGATCCTCGCGACGGATGGTTACGAGCAGTCCGAGCTCGAAATTCCCCTCGCGCGGTTCAAGGAGGCCGGGGCTCATGTCGACGTGGTCTCGCTAAAACCCGGCGTCATCAAGAGCTGGCATCACCATGACTGGGGCCGGCCGATGGATGTGGACAAGGTGATCGATGAGGTTGCCGCCGACGACTACGATGCCCTCGTGCTTCCCGGCGGCCAGATGAACCCGGATACGCTGCGGCAGGAGCAGAGCGTCATCAGCCTCATTCACAGTTTCTGGAACGAGGATAAGGTGGTCGCCGCCATCTGCCATGCGCCGTGGCTCTTGATCGAGGCGGGCCTTGTCCGTGGGCGCAACGTCACCTCCTTCCACTCGCTGAAGACCGACATGATCAACGCCGGCGGTCACTGGCACGACGAGGACGTGGTGGTGGACAAGGGGTTGGTCACCAGCCGCAAGCCCACCGATCTAGAGAGCTTCTGCTTGAAGATCGCCGAGGAGATCGCCGAGGGCAGCCACCGGCGCCGCGCCGCCTGACCGCATTGCACCGGCGGGTGGCAGTTGCTATCTGCCGCGCATGCAAAACGAACCCATCCATATCATCGGCGGGGGGCTGGCCGGCTCCGAAGCCGCCTGGCAGGCGGCCAATGCCGGCGCCAAGGTCATCCTGCACGAGATGCGCCCGCAGAAGATGACCGAGGCGCACCTGACGCACGGCTTTGCCGAGCTCGTCTGCTCCAACTCCTTCCGCTCCGACGATCACGAGCACAATGCCGTGGGCCTGCTCCATGAGGAGATGCGGCGGTGCAACTCGCTGATCATGGTCGCTGCCGACAAGCACAAGCTGCCCGCGGGTGGCGCATTGGCGGTCGACCGCGTCGCCTTCTCCGACGAGGTGACAGCGGCGATCCACTCCCACCCCAACATCACCGTCGCGCTCGGTGAGATCACCGGCCTGCCGCCGGCTGAGTGGAAGAACGTCGTCATCGCCACCGGCCCGTTGACGTCGAAGCCGCTGGCCGAGGCGATCAAGTCGCTGACCGGCGAGGACGAACTCGCCTTCTTCGACGCCATTGCGCCGATCGTCCATTTCGAGTCGATCGACATGGACATCGCCTGGAAGCAGTCGCGCTACGACAAGGCCGGCCCGGGCGGCACCGGCGCCGACTATCTCAACTGCCCGATGGACGAAAAGCAGTACAACGACTTCGTCGACGCGCTGCTGACCGGCGAGAAGCACGTCTATCACCACTGGGAGAACGTGCCCTATTTCGACGGCTGCCTGCCCATCGAAGTGATGGCCGAGCGCGGCCGCGACACGCTGCGCTGGGGCCCGCTGAAGCCGGTCGGCCTCACCAATCCGCGCAACCCCACGGTCAAGGCCCACGCCATCGTGCAGCTCCGGCAGGACAATGCTCTGGGCACGCTCTGGAACATGGTCGGCTTCCAGACCAAGCTCAAATACGGCAAGCAGGCCGAGATCTTCCGCATGATCCCGGGCCTGCAGGACGCGCAGTTCGCCCGCCTCGGCGGCCTGCACCACAATACCTTCCTCAATTCACCTAAGGTCCTGACCAAGGAACTACGGCTCAAGGCCGATCCGCGCCTGCGCTTTGCCGGCCAGATCACCGGCGTCGAAGGCTATGTCGAGAGCGCGGCCATGGGCCTGATGGCGGGCCGTATGGCGGCGGCCGATTTCAACGGCCAGGCCATCGCAGCACCACCCGGCACGACGGCCATGGGCGCGCTCATCGAACACGTCACCGGTGGCCACCTCGCCGCGCACGGCGAACCCGGGCCGCGCAGCTTCCAGCCGATGAACGTCAACTTCGGCCTCCTGCCCCCGGTCTCGGTGCAAAAGCCCGAGGGTCACGTCGGCCGCTGGAAGTCGACGGAGAAGACCCTGGCCAAGAAGAAGGCCATGAGCGACCGCGCCCTCGCCGACATCATTGCGTGGGCTTAGCGGGCGCACACTGATGCACCGGCCGGGTGTGACCCTCCGGGGATGTCAAAGAGCGTGACGGGCCCGGAGACGTCTTTCGTCCCGAGGTTTAGTTTAGTGAGACGAGAAACGTCTCCGGGGACCGGGGCTTCTGGCATTGTCCCGCGCGTCGGGAGTGAGTCGGTTGGCCTTCCCAACTCCGTGCGCTTGGCCCAGGGGCTTGGAGCGACCTCCTTCCCCCTCCCGGCAATCTCTCCGCCAGCGTTCGTCGCGCTACCCGTCCACCGCGGAGTTGACGGGGTGACTCTACATCCACGCTGGAGCGCGGGGATAAGTTCTTTTTCGCGTGCAGGATCAACGATCTCGCAAAGACTATGCGTGACGGAAGGTCCAGAACGTGAGGGCCGCGATCTTGCGCCAGTCGGCGAGTTCGGCGGGTGAAGCCAGCGGCACTTCGGAGTGCCGCTCCACCAGCTTGAAGTAGTGTTCCTGCAATGCGACCGGAGCAAAAGCGGCTCGCAATTGCCTTGGCAACGCATCGATGGCCGCCTGTGCCCTTTCCAGGTGTTCCCGCGCGAGGTCGATCAACTGCGCATGGGCCGCAAGCAATCCCTCGCTGACCTGCCCGGCAAATAACTCGCCCTCGTTCACGCCATTTGCGGCAAACACCGACCAGGGGAGAAAGATGCGGCCACGGCTGGCATTCAGCCCAAGCGCGCGCAGGTGCCCGATCAGCGCCTGGACGACGCCAAGGTGCCCGGCGGCATCGCCGGTCTCGATCTCGGCCCCGTCATTGAGGATCATGGCCGCCAGCTGGTAGAGCACCGAGACGGTCTCCCCGGCATAGCCCTCAAAACTCTGCACGTCCGGCATGGCGTCGTCATAGAGGTCGAAGCGCCGGGCCGCGATCAGACGCTGCAGAGCGCCCGCGGGCAGCTTGTAAGTCTCGATGGTATTGAGGAGAGCATCGGCGATGGGGTTCTGCCGAACGGCGCCGTGCTCCTTGCCACCCAGCGCATCGGCCCACCATTGCAGACGAATCTCGCCCGGGGCGGGCTCACGCGCCCGATCGCGAATGGTGGCGACTTCGACATTGAAAGCATAGAGCGCCTGCACCGCCTCGCGCTTGGCTTCAGGGAGTACCAGCGTGGCGAAGTAGCGGTCCTTGTCGTTCGCCTTCAGATGCTCGGCGACGTGGCTCATCGCACCGTGTCCACGGCGATCAGCGCCGCCGCTACCGCTCGCTTTTCGCCGAGGAGAATGTTGTAGGTCCGCACCGCGCCGCCGGTGGCGACCGCCTCGACGATGATTCCCCGTTCCCGCAGTGCCGCCCGGATTTCCTTGCTGAAACCGGCGATTTCGTTGCCGAGCCCGACGAGCAGCACGTCGATCTGGTCGGCGATCTCGAAGACCGGCGCCAGGTTCTCGAGGCTGACCTGGTCCGGTCTCGTCACGTCCCAGGCATGCATGCCGCTCGGCAGGCAGAGCAGGCTGCCGCGATGCGACATCTCCGCGAAGCGGAATCCGCCATTGCCATAGGCATCTATCTGCGCCTGATAGGGGTAGAACCCCTGCCCCGGCTCCGCCACCGCGCTAGACCGCCGCTCCGTCGGCGCGCTTCTCGAGCTTCTGCTCGGCCACGTCGGCGCGCGACTTCAGGCCCAGATAAATAAGGATCGGTGCGGCGATGAAGATCGACGAGTAGGTACCGACGAACACACCCCAGGCCATGGAGACCGTGAAGCTGCGGATCACCTCGCCGCCGAAGATGACCAAGGCCATCAGCGCGATGAAGGTCGTCGCCGAGGTCAGGATCGTTCGCGGCAGGGTCGAGTTGATCGCGATATCGATGAGCTCGGCCAGGTTCATCTTCTTGTATTTCAGCCGATATTCGCGGATGCGGTCATAGACAACGACGGTGTCGTTGAGCGAGTAGCCGACGATCGTCAGGATGGCTGCGATACTCGAGGCGTTGAACTCGAGCCCGCTGAAGGCGAAGAGGCCTACCGTGAGGACGACGTCATGGCCGGTGGCGATGATGGCGCCGACGGCGAACTGCCACTCGAACCGGAACCACAGATAGACCAGGATGCCCAGCAGTGCGACGGTGAGGCCGATCGCACCAGTCCAGGCGAGCTCGGACGACACGGTGGGACCCACGGTCTCGGTGCGGCGCGTCTCATAGCCCTGGGCTTTGACGGCCTCGACCACCTTGTTGACGGCGGCCTGCTGGGCGGCGTCGCCGCCCTCCTGCGTCTGCACGCGAACGAGCAGATCCTCGGGCGTACCAAAACCCTGCACCTGCACTTCGCCGAGATCGAGGCCGGCGAGCAGCAGGCGGACCTGGCCGGGATCGGCCTCCCCCTGCGTCGAGCGGATCTCGATGGCGGAGCCGCCCTTGAAGTCGATGCCCAGGTTGAGGCCGTGAATGCCGAACCAGCCCAGCGACACGATCGAGGTCACGATCGAGAAGGTGATCGCGTAGCGGCGCCAGTGCATGAACGGCAGCTTGGTGCCATCGGGGATCAGGCGAAGCAGCTGGACCCTGACCTTCTTGGGGCGCTTCCAGCGGTACCAATAGGCCACCAGCATGCGGGTGACGAGGTAGGCGGTGAAGAGCGTCGTGAGGATGCCGAGGGCCAGTGTCACGGCAAAGCCTTGCACCGGACCCGAGCCGAGGAAGAACAGCACCACAGCGGCAATGAGCGTGGTGATGTTGGCGTCGAGAATGGTACCCATGGCGCGCTGGAAGCCGGCGTCTATCGCCGCCGCCACCGATTTTCCTGCCGCAAGCTCCTCTCGGATGCGCTCGTAGATCAGGACGTTGGAGTCGACCGCCATGCCGACGGTCAGCACGATACCGGCGATGCCCGGCAGCGTCAGCGTTGCGCCGAGCGCCGAGAGGAGGCCGAGGATCAAGACGACGTTCAGGGCCACCGCAATATCGGCGAAGACGCCGAACGTGCCATAGGCGATGATCATGAAGGCGATCACTGCAATGGCGCCGATGGCACCGGCGATCACACCCGACTGGATGCTGTCGGCGCCCAGGCTCGGGCCGACGGTGCGCTCCTCGACAATGTCGAGGGTCGCTGGCAGGGCACCGGCCCGGAGCAGCACCGCCAGGTCAGCGGCGCTCTGCGGGGTGAAGTTACCCGAGATCTGTCCCGACCCACCGGTGATCGGTTGCTGGATCACCGGCGCCGTGATCACCTGATCATCGAGGATGATGGCGAAGCGCTTGCCGACATTGGCAGAGGTGATCTGGCCGAAGGTGATCGCGCCGCGCGTATCGAACTGGAATGTCACCACCGACCGGCTGGTCTGCTGGTCAAAGCCAGGCTGGGCATTGGTGAGGGATTCGCCACCGAGCTCGACATTTTCGTTGAGCAGCTCATTCCCGCCGTCGGCGCTGGGCAGGATGTAGTAGCCGGCCGGAATTCCCTGTGCTTCGGCCTGCGCCGCCGACATGCTGGGATGCACCAGGTGGAAGGTCAGCCGCGCGGTGCGGGAAATGATCTCCTTGAGCCGCTGCGAGTCGCCATAGCCTGGCGCCTGCACCAGGATGCGGTCCTGCCCCTGCCGCTGGATGCTGGGCTCGGTGGTGCCGAGCTCGTCGATGCGGTTGCGGATGACCTCAATGGATTGTGAGACCAGCGCCGACATCCGCTCCGTAACGCCATTCGCCGAGAGCGTTACGTTGATCTTGCCGCCCGGAGCGTCCGCAAATTCCAGCTCGGGCACGCCGCCCACGGCCACGAGGCCAGAACTGACATTGTTCTGCAGCTGCTGCAGCGCCGTCATGGCCGCATCATGCTGAGTGGGATCGGTCAGTTCGACCGAGATGCCGTTGTCGAGCGCGGTAATGATGTTGCCGATGCCCGCCTCATTGGCGAGCTTGCTGCGGGCTTCGCGGCGAAGCTGCTTTATCCGCTCTTCCATGATCGACTCGCGGTTGACCTGCAGCAACAGGTGCGAGCCGCCCTGCAGGTCGAGACCGAGAACCACTCCCTGCTTGGGCAGGAAATCCGGCCAGCCCGCCAGCTGATCCCTGGGCACGAGGTTGGGGATCGCGAAGAGAACACCCACCAGCGCGACGATGAGAATGATCGCTGTACGGACCGGCGTGAAATGCATGAAACTGTCCTGGTATGCCCTGCGGCAATGAAACGAAGCGCCCTCGTTGGGGCGCTTCTAAGGCTTCTCGCTGTCTGGCGCCAGCCGTCAGGCCTTGGCGTTGTCGTTGACCGGCTGCGACTTCGAGCGCACGTCGGCGATCATGTGACGGACAACCTTGATGCGCACGCCTTCGGCGATCTGCACCTCGAGATCTTCGCCGTCGACTGCCTTGGTCACTTTGCCGACGATGCCGCCAGTGGTGACGACGGTGTCGCCGCGGCTGATCGCCGAGAGCATCGCCTGCTGGGCCTTCATGCGCTTCTGCTGCGGGCGGAAGATGAGGAGCCAGAAGATGACGACGAGCAGCAGGATCGGCGCAAACTGGATCAGCAGGTCACCCGCGCCCATGGACGGCGCGGCGGCCCCTGGTTCCTGCGCGATTGCGGCGGTCACGAACATATAGAGTCACTCCCTTTGTCGAGTAGGTGGTCGGCTTGTCAAATTGCCGGTGATTGCCCCATATAGGGCGCGTTTCCGGCTATGGGCAGACCCCACCCGGCACAAAATCGCGCGGACTATACAGTTGGCCCCCCGCGATTGCAAAGCCATTCAAGTGCGGCAAATGGGGCCTTATTTGCCGCGGGAATCCGCCGAAAATGAGCGACGAAACCCTGGCCGCCATCGCCGCCTCGCTCGCCCGCATTGCAGAGAGCATCGAGGCGCTGGCGCCCGCCAGTAAAGCCGCGGCGCCGGTGCTCGACGATACCGATGCCTACCATTGGGATGCCGCCGCGGACCACCTGCAGGCGGTGCCGAAGGTCTCGCGCGTGCCGTTCAAGCTCTTGAAAGGCATCGACGACGTCGCCGACATCCTCTTGCAGAATACGCTGCAGTTCGCCCGCGGCTTTGCGGCCAATAACGCCCTGCTCTGGGGCGCGCGCGGCATGGGCAAGAGTTCGCTGGTCAAGGCGGTGCACGCGCATATCAACGCGCTCGGCGAGCCCGGCATCAAGCGGCTCATCCTCATCGAGATCGCCCGCGAGGACATCGAGGCCCTGCCCCGGCTCATGCGCCTGATCGCCCGGGAAGACGCCCGTTTCATCGTCTTCTGCGACGACCTCAGCTTCGACAAGGATGAGACCAGCTACAAGTCGCTCAAAACCATCCTCGATGGCGGGCTCGAGGGCCGGCCCGAGAACGTGCTGTTCTACGCCACCTCCAACCGCCGGCACCTGATGCCGCGCGAAATGGTCGAAAACGAGCGTTCCACCGCGATCTCGCCCGGCGAGGCGGTGGACGAGAAAGTGTCGCTCTCCGACCGCTTCGGCCTTTGGCTCGGCTTCCACAACTGCGACCAGCCGACTTACCTCGCCATGATCCGCGGCTATTGCGATGAGTATGGCATCAACATTGACGACGAGGCGCTCCGCGCCCGCGCCATCGAGTGGGCGGCGACCCGCGGCTCGCGTTCCGGCCGCGTCGCCATCCAGTTCGTCCGCAACATTGCCGGCGAACAGGGCAAGGCCATCTGATGAGTGCCTCGCACAGCTTCCGCTGGTCGCATGGCGAAGCCAAGGTTCTGGCCACCGCCGCCATGCTGGATACGTGCATCTTCCAGCTTCCGAACGGACCGTTTTCGCCC
>DATCRS010000595.1:0-9117 GCA_036568845.1 Devosia sp.
CCCATTCGCCATAGGGTCCAGGCCACATCAGGTAGCCCGCCTTGGACGAGATGATCATCTCGTCGCGATACGGCCGGAAGTCGCGCGCCATCATGTCGCCGAACAGCTCTTCGGCCGAGCCGGGAGGCGGGCCGTAATTATTGGCGAGATCGAAATGGGTGATGCCGTGATCGAAGGCGTAGGAGAGGATCTCGAAGGCCGACGGATAGTCGCGGGTGCCGCCGAAATTCTGCCAGAGGCCGAGGGAGATAACCGGCAGTTTCAGGCCTGACTTGCCGCAATATCGATATTCCATGCCGTCGTAGCGCGTGTCGCTCGCACGATAGGTCATGATGCTCTCCATGTCAGAAGTTGCCCGAGGCGCTGGCGCGATGCTAAACGGCCGCAATGCCCGGCAGAGATGACGTTCGGCCTCCCAGTCTGACCCAAAGCCCGCCGCCCTACAAGGTTCTGGCGTTCTACAAGTTCGCCGACCTGTCGGACTGCCAAGTGCTGAAGCCGGAGCTGGCGCTGTTCTGCTGTGCACGGAAGATTCGCGGCACGTTCATCCTGGCGCCCGAAGGCATCAACGGGACTGTCGCGGGGACGCCGGAGGGCATCGACGAACTCATCGACTATCTGAATGGTGGTCCGTTTGGCACGCGGCTGCAGGGCGCGGAGGCGAAGATCTCGTGGGCCGAGACAATGCCGTTCCTCCGTATGAAGGTGCGGCTCAAGCCCGAGATCGTGACGCTGCGCGCACCGGAGGCCAATCCGGCCACGCGGGTGGGCACCTATGTGGAGCCGAAGGACTGGAACGCGCTGATTGGGTCGGATGACGTGACGCTGATCGACACGCGCAACGACTACGAAGCGGCGATCGGCACCTTCGCGGGCGCGATCGACCCGGGGACGAAAAGCTTCACCGAGTTCAAGCACTACGTGGCGGAGCACCTCGATCCAACCAAGCAGAAGAAGGTCGCCATGTTCTGTACCGGCGGTATCCGCTGCGAAAAGGCGTCGAGCTACCTCCTGGCGCAGGGGTTCGAAGAGGTGTTCCACCTCAAGGGCGGCATCCTCAAATATCTCGAGGTCGTGCCGGAAGCGGAGAGCAGGTTCCACGGCGAGTGTTTCGTCTTCGACGAGCGAGTGGCGGTCACCCACGGCCTCGAGCCGGGGCAGTCGCAGCTCTGCCGCTCCTGCCGCAACCCGATGGCGCCGGAGGCCCTGACCGACGGCATCTGCGCCGATTGCCACGATGCCGGTCGTGCCGCCGGCGCCGAAGAGCGCGAGCGGCAGATGTCGATCGCCCGAGGTCGCGGCGACGTGCATTTGGGCGAGGACGCGGCCGAAACCGCAGCGCGCAACCGCGCGGCCAAGCTCATGCGGCGCAAGCAGGCCGCGCGCTGAAGCCATCAGCCTTTCCAATGTGATGACGCCCGGACTATGCTCAGCGCAGCTGTTGCATAAGAGTCGCCTATCATGGACCTCGACCAGATCAAGACCTTCGACCGCATCGCGCAGGACCTGAGCTTCACCAAGGCAGCGGCCCGGCTCAACGTCACCCAGGCGACGGTCTCGATGCGCATGCGGGCGCTGGAGGAGCTGCTGGGCGTGCCGCTGTTCCATCGCGGCCGCAAGGTGACGCTCACCGACCAAGGCATGACCTTCCTGCCCTATGCGCGGCGTATTCTCTCGACGGCGCAGGAGGCCAAGGAGGCCCTGCGCCGATCCGAGCGCGGGCGCATCTCGCTTGCCTGCCTGCACAGCCTCGTTTCGCCGCTGGTCACCGACGCGCTGTTGCGCTTCCAGGACCGCCATCCAGGGATCGATGTGGTCGTGCTGGAAGGCAACCATCGTCTCCTCACCGGCATGCTGCACGACCGGCAGGCGGAACTGGGTTTCATCGCCTGGCCCAACCTCGATCCGCTGGTGCAGGACCTCGAGCCGCTGATCGTGATGCGCGAGGAGGCGCCGCTCGTGGTAGCGCCCGAAATCGCCCGCAAGCTGCCACCGCACTACACGATTGTCGACGTGCTCGCGTTGGTGCCACGGGTCATCTCACTGCGATGGTGGCAGGTGGATCCGGACGGAGCTGCGGCGCTGGCGCGCCGGGCGGCGACCTGCGTCGAGCTGCCGACGGGCCCAGCGCGCCGGTTGACGATCAAGGGCGCTGGTTTCGGCGTCTTCGTGCGTTCGGCCATCATCGACGACCTGGCGGCCGGGCGCCTGGCCGAAATCCAGCCCGTCGACTTCGAACCGTTGCATCGCGACACGGCGCTGGTGGCTCTCAGTCCGGCAACGCTGGAGCGGCCAATGATGCGCGAATTCGCCAATGAGATCGCCGCCGAGTGCGCCCGCGTGGGCACGGTGATCGAAAACCACCTCTCCCCAGCAGCGGCCAACGCCGCCTAGGCGACAAGCCCGGCCGCACGCACTTCGGCGGCATAGCCGCGGCTCACCGGTAGCCGCCGGCCATCCTTGAGCTCCACCACCAGCTTGCCCTCGACGCGCAGCGTTCGGGCGACCGCGTCGAGCGCCACCCAGTGCGAGCGATGAATCTGGATACCCGCTATGGGCGCGGCCTCCCGTATGGCATCCGAAAGGCGCATGAGCACCAGGGACCGGCCTCGCGAGGTGGTGACCTCGACATAGTGATCGGTCACCGACAAGGACATCAGGGTTCCCCGCTGCGGCAGCGGCAGACGGTCGAGCAAAGCGGGTGCGGGAGGCGGTGCAGCTATGGCCCGGGGAGCCTGGGTCGAGCCCCTGACGATGGTCGAAATGGTCATGACGCCCATCGTGATGAGGGTGGCGTTGAGCCACAGCGCCGGCAGGGCGATCACCTGCCAGCCGCGTTCGGGGCCGAACGTCACCAGGTTGACCACGAGGATGGCCGCGGCCACCGGCAGCGCAGCGATCAGCCCGATGACCACCACCCGCGGAACGGGGCGCTGCAGGCGATCGCCGAACCAGTGCCGTAACAGCGATCCCGTCGTGAGGGCTACAGCATAGCTGATGAAGGCGACTGCGCCCCAGTAGACTAGACGATCGGCGACATCGAGCGATTCGAACGTGCCGAAGGGACCGGAAAAGCCGAGGATCACCGTGACGATGGCGATCCCGCCCAGAACGCGCGCGTCGGAAAGCTGTCGTTGCACTTCACGAAGCGCCAAATGCAGCCCCCCGCCGCCTGCGAATTCTCTTGCCATCCTGCGCAAGCCCCGTTGCCGACCTAGAGCTAGGCGGGAGATCGACCTCACGCAAGCCGCGCATGGGGCGCGGTACACAACATGAGGTTTCCCGAATGTCCTTCAATATTGCCACCGCCATCCTCACCAACACGCCGCTTTGGGCATGGGGTATTCTCGCGCTTCTGATCATCATCGGCGTGATGCAGCTCCGCGACCGCACCATGAGCTGGACGCGGCTCACCATCCTGCCGCTCGTCGTACTCGGACTTGCCATCTCGGGTCTTGCATCGGTCGGCGTCACGGCTTTTGCCCTTGGCGGCCTTGCCGCAGGCGCGGCGCTCGGCATTGTCGCTGCCGCCATCGTGGAGCAGCGGAGCCGGCCTACGCAGACCAAGCGGGGCGAAGTGTTCGTCCGCGGCGAGTGGCTGACACTGGTCGTGCTGCTCGGGGCGTTTCTGACCCGCTATGTCTCGATCGTCATCGGCCGGCTCGATCCGGGCGCAGCTAACAGCGCGACGTTTCAGGCAACCGTCATGCTTGCAACCGGAGCCTTTGCGGCGTTTACCACCGCCCGGGCCGCGCTCCGTCTGCGAGTGGCATTTCAGTAGTTCTACGAGGTGAAAACCCCGGAATTCCGGGACCGGCGCAACGGGGCATTAAGGTATGGACTTTAGTCTGGATCGAGGTGCTTGGGAGCGCTACCGACCGCATGTTCAAGGAAATTCGCGGCCTGCTGCAAATGCTGGACGAGATCGACGCTGACGCGTCGACCGAACGGCCGTCTGCGCCCGAACGCGAGCCGACCGAACCTGTTCCGTCAAACCCCCGACCGACACCGGCTGACCGCCCCAGTTCGTTGATCTTCGACGCGGACGCCGCGAGCGCCGCGTCGCTTCATTCCATCCTCCTCTCCTCCGGTGTCGAAGCCGAGATCCATGACACCGTGGACGGCCTCAAGGCGGCACTCGGCGAGCGCACGCCGCACCTCACATTCGTCGACGTCTGCGATCAGGGCGATACCGCCATCGATGCGTTGTTCGAACTGGGGGCATTGTCCTTCTCGGGCGGCGTGCAGCTGATGGGCGCCGGTCCCATGCCGGTGATGGAAGTGGTCAAGCGCATGGGTCAGCGGCACGCGCTGCAGATGCTCGATCCGTTGAAGAAACCGCTCAGCGTCCAGACGGTACGCGACGTGCTGGCAGCGCAGGGGCTGCACATTGCGCCGGTTGCTTCTGCGGTTGTGACGCTGGAAGAAGCGCTGGCCAATGGCTGGGTGGAGTTCTGGTATCAGCCCAAGATCAACCTCGCCAAAAAGCAGATCGCCGGGGTCGAGACCTTCGCTCGCGTACGCCATCCGGAACTGGGGACACTGCCGCCGTCGATCTTCATGCAGGGCGCAAACGACCAGGATCTGCATCTTCTCGCCCAGCAGGCGCTGCTGGCCGCCCTCGGCGCGGCCCGCAATTTCAGCCAGCTCGGCATCAACCTGCGCGTCGCCGTCAACGTGCCGGTGAGTGCGCTCGTCGCGCTGCCGATTGCCGACATGGTGCGCGAATGCGGCCCCAAGCACGTGCGTTGGCCGGGCCTCCTCCTCGACGTCACCGAGGCGCAGGTGGTGGACGAGATCGATCGGGTGGCAGGCATTTCGCAGAGTCTGATGGCGCAGAACGTGTCGCTTGCCATCGATGACTTTTCGGGCGGCAAGCTGAACCTCACCCAGCTTCGCGAGCTCCCCTTCAGCGAGTTGAAGCTCGACCGCACCTTCGTCGACGGCTGCGCCCGCGACGAGGGTCGCGCCCAGGTGTGCCGGTCGGTGATCGAGCTCGCCCACCATCTTGACTGCGTTGCGGTCGGCGTCGGCATCGAGCGCCTCGACGACATGCGTCAGTTGACCGAGCTCGGCTGCAATCTTGGTCAGGGCTTCCTCTTCGGCCAACCCATGCCGGAACAACAGCTGGTTTCCGTCATGCTGAAGCGGGCCGTGGCGCCCGAGCGGCCGAAAATCGTTTCCGGGCAGGATTCGCTGCTGAGGGCCCGCTGGTAGCCTACCTTCCCTGCACCGCTCTCGGCAGCTAGAACCGCCCGAAGCAATGCGTCGAGGGGTGAGGCCCAGCATGATCGAAACCGTGGACCTGCCCGAATTGGTCGCCATCGGCATCCCGCTCGAAGCCGAGTGGCGGGATTTGCCGGTGGCGGTGCGGCGGGCCTGGAAGCGGCTTTTCGAGTTCGACACCGGCGCGACCTCGTTCCTCGAGGTGTCGATCGCCCGCGAGGGCGAACTCTATCGCGAGTTCGTCGGCTATCTCGCCGCCACCAGGACCGAAGTACCGGAGGGGCTGACACGCATCGTCATCCCGGCGCAGCGCTACCTCCGGCTGATCTACGACGGGCCGCTGCAGCAGATCGCCGACGGCTTCCGCCAGCTCTATGTCCATGCGGCCGCCAGCGGTCTCACGGCGACGGACTTCAAGCTCGATTTCGGCTATCGTCCTGGCCTGCCGTCCGGTCGCCACGAACTGCATGTCGCAATCGCCAATCCAACGGGGCTCCTCGGCCATGTATGAGATGCCGCATTTCCGCGAGGACGATCTCGACGCGCAGCATGCGCTGATCGAAGCCTACCCGCTTGGGCTGCTGATTTCTCCCGGACCGGACGGCATTCTCGCCAATCCGATCCCGTTCGTCCTCTACCGTGGCGATGGCGAGCGCGGCACGCTGCGCTGCCACCTCGCCAAAGCCAACCCGCAATGGCAGGCGCTGGAAGCCGATCCCGCCGCGCTCGTCGTCTTCCAGGGCAGCCAGAGCTATGTGACGCCAAGCTGGTACCCAACCAAAACGGAGACCGAAAAGGTCGTGCCGACTTGGAACTATGCCATCGTGCAGGCACGCGGACCGGCGCGCGTCATCCATGATCCGGCCTGGCTCCATGCCAATGTCACTGCCCTCACCGACCAGCAGGAGGGGCGGCGGCCAAATCCCTGGGCCGTGACCGACGCCCCCGGGCTGTTCATCGCAGCGCAACTCAAGGGCATCGTCGGCGTCGAAATCCCGATCGAGAGCATCACCGGCAAGTTCAAGGCGAGCCAGAACCGGCCGCTCGCGGACCGCCAGGGGGTCGCTGAGGGACTGACGGAGAGCAATCCGGACATGGCGGCCATGGTGCGCGAGCGCGGCGGCATCTAGAGCAAGTCATCCCGGCCGCGCGCCCGGTGGCACAAAACTTGCCCGCGCTGTCACAATCGGGCATGGTCCCACACGCGGGAAGAGTACCGGTGGGGTGAGTATCGATGGCGTTGTCGCCGCGGCTGGAAGTACGGCAGTCACAGAGCCTGACGCTGACGCCCCAGCTCATGCAGTCGATCCGGCTGCTGCAGCTCAGCCATCTCGAGCTCAATGCCTTCGTCGAAGCCGAACTGCTGCGCAACCCGCTGCTCGAGCGCGAGGATGGCGCGGAGCCGGGCGAAACCGAAACAGTCGAGACGTCCGAGAGCGCCGGTGACGCCGAGCCCTACGAGGACACGGTCGACCATTCCGAGCGTGTGCAATCGGCCGAGTCCATCGCCTCGGGTTATGACACGGAGGTCGAGAACGTCTTTCCGGACCAGTCGCCGCAGGATTCGCCCGATCTTTCCGGCCAATGGTCGGAGCGCGGTGGCGACGGCGAGGCGCCCGACATCGACCAGTTCGTCGCGAGCCGCCCGAGCCTTGCCGAGCACCTTTCCGAGCAGATCAACCTCCTGGTCAAGGATCCTGCGGAGCGGCTGATCGCCCGGTTTCTCACCGACAGCCTCAACGAGGCCGGATATCTCACCACCGAGCTCTCGGCCATTGCCGAACAGCTCGGCGCCCCCGTCGAGACCGTCGAGGCGGTGCTGTTGAAGGTGCAGGGCTGCGATCCGGTCGGCGTCTTCGCCCGCGATGTGCGCGAATGCCTTGCCATCCAGCTCAGGGAAAAAGACCGGCTCGACCCGATGATGCAGCGGCTGCTCGACCGTCTCCAGCTTATCGCCGCCCATGACATGCCCGGTCTCGTGCGCGCCGTCGGCTGCGACCGCGAGGATCTCGCCGACATGCTGGCCGAGCTCCGCCAGCTCGACCCCAAGCCCGGCCGCGCCTTCGAAGGCGGGCCGGTGGAGGCGGTGGTGCCCGACGTCTTCGTGCGCGAGGGGGCAGGGGGCGGCTGGCAGATCGAGCTCAACGCCGACATCCTGCCCCGCGTGCTGGTCAACCGCACCTACTACGCCACCGTCACCGCCAAGACCCGCGACGCGACGGAAAAGACCTTCCTCATCGATTGCCTGCAGACCGCCAACTGGCTGGCCAAGAGCCTCGACCAGCGGGCCCAGACGATCCTCAAGGTCACGGCCGAAATCGTGAAGCAGCAGGACGGCTTCCTCGTCCACGGCATCACCCATCTGAAGCCCATGACGCTCAAGATGGTGGCCGACGCCATCGACATGCACGAATCGACAGTTAGCCGCGTCACCTCGAACAAATACGTCTCCACCCCGCGCGGGCTCTTCGAGATGAAGTACTTCTTCACCACCGCGCTCGGCTCTTCCACCGGCGGCGGCGAGCATTCGGCCGAAGCCGTGCGCTACCGCATCCGCCAGCTGATCGACGCCGAATCCCCCGCCAACATCCTCTCTGACGACACCATCGCCGAGATGCTGAGTAAGGAGCAGGGCATCGAGGTCGCCCGTCGCACGGTCGCCAAATACCGCGAAGGCATGGGCATCCCCTCCTCGGTCATCCGCCGCCGCCAGAAGCGGGCCCTTGCGGCGGCCCGAGGGCAGGCGAGCTAAGCCGACGGGTCACACGCTGCCGGCCGGGCCGGGTAAAGCAGGAATACCCTGTCGTCGCTCTCGGCCAGGTTGCCCGAAGTGCCGGCCTTGCCCTCGATCTCGACGAAGTCGCCGATCTCGAGCCTGAGGCCGTCATCCCTGCCCGCCGACACCGTAAAGCTGCCCATGTCGCCTTCGAGGCTGCAGCTCTCGCCCTCGCAGTAGGCGACGGCCGCATAGCTTTCCCCGTCCCGCAACGTGAAGCCGAAATCGAGGACCGCGTCGAAATGCGCGCGCCCGGGCTCGTCGCTGTGGTCGCCGGCAAAGAGATAGACGCTCGCGACCCGCTGCTTGGGGTGCGAGCGGAGATGCGCGTCGTCGTAGTGGCGGGCATAGCACGTGCCCAGATCGGCGAAGGTATCGCCCAAGCCGGCGGCGGACGCGGGCGTGATGGCGAGTGCCGCCGCGAGCAGCACGAGAGGCAATCGTTGCAACTGAAAATCCCTCCGGCGCCCCACGCCGCGCGAAGGCTAAACGGGCCGCGCGCACATGTCACGCCCGCATTTGGACCCTTTGCCGCAGTTGCGCATTGCCCCCCTTGGCTTGGCGGGTCTAGACTCCATCCGCACGAGTGCCCATCTCGACAAATGAGCCGTGCACTCGTCACGGTGAAATTCAACGCAAGAGGGGATCCATGACCTTACGTGTTTCTGGAAAGAACATGGACGTAGGCGACGCTTTGCGCAGCAAGGCCGAAGGGCATTTCGACTCGGTGGTGAAGAAGTACTTCGATGGCGGCTATACCGGCCACCTCACCCTCGAGCCCGAGGGATCCGGCTACAATGCCATCTGCCTGGTACATCTCGATAGCGGCGTGGTCCTGCAGTCGAGCGCCTATGGCGGCGACGCCACCTCTGCCTACGAAATCATCTCCGATACGATCGAGAAGCGTCTGCGGCGCTACAACCGCAAGCTCAAGCAGCATCGGCGCCACACCAACGGCGAGGATAGCGGCACCGAGGCGCAGTCCTACGTGCTGGCTGCCCCCGACGAACTTGAGGAGTGGCACGACGATTACTCGCCGCCGGTCATCGCCGAAACCACCGCTACCCTGCGCCAGATGAGCGTCGAAGAGGCGGTGATGGAGCTCGATCTTACAC
>DATCRS010000596.1:0-3387 GCA_036568845.1 Devosia sp.
CGCCCGGCCTCCTCGTAGCGGACCGCGCCGCTTCTCTCGCCGTGCCAGGCCAGTAGCAGTGCGGTCGACAGGATCAGCGAGACCGGATTGGCGACGTCCCGGCCTGCGATATCCGGCGCCGAGCCGTGCGCGGCCTGCGCCATGGCATAGTGGTCGCCGACATTGAGCGAGCCGCCGAGACCAAGACTGCCGGAGAGCTCGGCGGTGAGATCGGAGAGGATGTCGCCGAACATGTTGGTGGCGACGATGACGTCGAAGCGGTCGGGGCTCCGCACCACATGCGCCATCATGGCGTCGACCAGGACGTCGTCGACGGCGAGGCTCGGGTACGCGCTCGCCGCCGCACGGCAAATGTCGAGGAACATGCCATCGCCGATTTTGAGCACATTGGCCTTGTGCACGATGGTGAGACGCTTGCGCCGCTTCATCGCCAGACGGCAGGCGGCATGCGCGATGCGCTCGCAGCACGAGCGCGTGATCCGGCGCAGCGAGATCACGACATCAGGCGTGACCAGCAGTTCGCCATTGCCCTGCTCCATGTTGCGGTCGGCGTAAAAGCCCTCCGTGTTCTCGCGCACGACGACGAGATCGAAATCGCCGAACCGGCCGGGCCGCCCGGCATAGGTGCGCGCGGGCCTGATGTTGGCGTAGAGGTCGAGGTTCTTGCGGAAGTGCCTGGACGGATTGATCTCGCCGTGGGCCTCGTCCTTGAAGTCGAAGGTCGCGGTCGGCCCGAGAATGAGACCGTCCGCGGCGCGGACGATGTCGAGCAGTTCGGGTCGCACCGTGGTGCCTGATAGCTTCAGGCTCGCATGCCCGACCGCATGCTCCTCCAGCCGCAGGTTGAGCTGGAAGCGCTCCGACGCCGCGCGCAGCACGCCTGACGTCGCGGCCGTGATCTCCGGTCCGATGCCGTCTCCCGGCAGAACGACGATATGCATGGTGGTCTCCTTCCGAGAGCAGCGCCCCTCGCGCATACAATGCATGCAAGCATATGTCTGTGGAAGCAGCCTCAGGCGTAGTACATGCCGTGAACCATTTGAGCCACGCTGTCGGAGAACGCGCAAGGCAATGACATCAACGTTACCTGCCGCTGCGCGCCAGTCCGATCATCCCAAAGAAGATGGCCTGCCGGCCGAGCAGCGCCGCTGGGCTATTGCCGCGATCTTCACGGCGCTGGCGATGGCCTCGCTCGACACCGCGATCGCCAACATCGCCCTGCCCGCCATCGCCGCGGATCTGCATGTCAGCCCGGCGCAATCGGTCTGGGTGGTCAATGTCTACCAGATCGCGCTGGTGGCGACGCTGCTGCCGCTCGGGGCGCTCGGCGAGATCGTCGGGCACCAGCGCATCTATCTCGGCGGGCTCATCCTGTTCACCATCGCCTCGCTGCTCTGCGCGGTGGCGTGGTCGCTGGACAGCCTGCTGGTTGCGCGCATGCTGCAGGGCTTGGGGGCCAGCGGCATCATGAGTGTCAACACCGCGCTGGTGCGCTTCGTCTATCCGGGTCGGATGCAGGGCCGCGGCTTCGGCCACAATGCGCTTGTGGTGGCCACCGCCTTCACCTTCGGCCCGTCGATCGCCTCTGCGATCCTGGCGGTCGGACCGTGGCCGTGGCTGTTCGCCGTCAACATCCCCTTCGGCCTCATCGCCGCAGGCATCGGCTTTACCATGCTGCCGAAGACCCCGCGCGCCGATCACGGCTTTGATTTTCTCGGCGCGCTGCTCGCGGCCGTCTGCCTTGGCCTTTTCATCACGGGCATCGGCAGCGCCGCACATAATCTGTCGCCAACCGTCGTTGGCATCGAGTTGATCGCGGCGCTTGCGCTCGGCTTCATCCTGACGCGACGTCACGCCGACCATCCCGCGCCGATGCTGCCGATCGATTTGTTCGCCAGGCCGATGTTCGCGCTGTCGGCAGCGACCGCGGTCTGCTCCTTTGCCGTGCAGGGCCTCGCCTTCGTCTCATTGCCCTTTTACTTCGAGGACGTGCTCGGCCGCTCGCAGGTCGAGACCGGCTTCTTCATGACGCCATGGCCGCTGGTGGTCGGCATCATGGCGCCGATTGCGGGGCGCCTCTCCGATCGCCATCCGGTCGGCCTCTTGGGCGGGATCGGCCTCATCCTGCTCGGCCTCGGCATGGCGCTGCTGGCGCTGCTTCCGGCGAGCCCGAGCATTCCCGACATCATCTGGCGGATCATGATCTGCGGCATGGGGTTCGGCTTCTTCCAGGCGCCGAACATGAAGGCGATCATGGGAAGCGCCCCGCCGCACCGCGGCGGCAGCGCCTCGGGTATCGTCGCCACCGCGCGCCTGACCGGTCAAACGACCGGCGCGGCGCTTGCCGCGGCGTGCTTTGCCATGGCCGGTCACAACGGCGCCACCGTGGCGCTCGCACTCGGCGCAGGCTTTGCCGGGCTCGGCAGCGTGATGAGCTTCTTGCGGCTGGCGGTGAAGTAGAGCCGCAGCTTTCGCGCAACACCGCACACCTCATAATCTTCCCCGAGATGCGAGAATCTTCGATAGCTGCCCCTCGGACTCTTGATTTGAACAGTTCAAGTTTGCCGGACACATTGCGCCCCTGCGTCCATCGGTGGATGGGCCAATCAGGGGACTTGCGATGGCAAACCTAACAATCAACGGAAAAACCTTCACGCTCGATGTCGAGGCGGATACGCCACTGCTCTGGGCCATCCGCGAGAATGCCGGCCTGACCGGCACCAAATATGGCTGCGGGATCGCGCAATGCGGCGCCTGCACCGTGCACATGGACGGTGTCGCCACACGCTCCTGCGGGATTTCGGTCGCCGAAGCCGAGGGCAAGACAATCACCACGATCGAAGGGCTCGCCTCCGGCGCCACGCTGCACAAGGTGCAGGAGGCCTGGATCGCCCAGGACGTTCCGCAATGTGGCTATTGCCAGAGCGGCATGATCATGGCGGTGGCGGCGTTGCTCAACGAGAAGCCGAAGCCGACCGATGCCGATATCGACGAGGCCATCACCAATATCTGCCGCTGCGGCACCTTCCAGCAGGTGCGCGAGGCGATCCACACGATCGCAAGCGCGTAAGGAGCCGGCACATGACTAAGCACGTTTCTCCCAAGTTGAATCGCCGCGCCTTCGTGATCGGCACCGCCGCCGTCGGCGCGGGTCTTGCCATCGGCTTCGACCTGCCGTTTGGCGGTCCCACCGTGGTTCGCGCGGCTGACGGCTCGCCCGAGGTCAATGCCTGGGTGGTGATCCGGCCCGACGACACCGTGGTGATCCGCATCGCCCGCTCCGAGATGGGTCAGGGCTCGCTGACTGGCCTTGCCCAACTCGTCGCAGAGGAACTTGAATGCGACTGGACCAAGGTCGCCACCGAATTTCCCTCGCCGGGCCTGAAC